>JBBQST010000004.1:0-33192 GCA_038213625.1 Thermoflexales bacterium | reverse complement strand
TAGTTGCTATCCCTTGAGGTTGATAGCAGGCAAAAAGGGGTCAAAGCGACCCTACGCATCCCAGGCTGATTAGAAATCTGAGATTTCTCCATCGAATGGCTGATAGACAACCAATTAATTTTAAGGATGCTAACTTACGGGTTAGTAGCGATCATGGCACTCAATTACAAAAATGACAGCTCAAAAGTCATCTTTATGCCTCAACTCACTCAACTCAGTGATCGCCTGCTATCGACCATGCGTCATCTACGCCTCGAAGCCTTCTCAAAAATATTTGCTGCTCAGGCCGGCTCCAGCAATCCATTGAGCTCATGTTTGAGATGACTTCTATCAAACATAACGTCGCTTGACGGCCTGTCTGATTTATTCATCACACATTTCGTGCCGGAGTTCCCCATATTTGCGGATTTGTTTTTTGACCTCGGCTTCAATTTTTTGAGTTCGGCCTGATCCGTGATGTGCCGCCATGAGCATGATTCACGCCCCATTCACGCGCCTTATCAGGGCTGAGTCTGCACCCATTTCATCACGAGTCACTTCCACTTATCGGCTCGCTACCGCCCCAACAAAACATGAATCCTTACAACTCGCTTCAGCCTCTTGATCAGCCGGCCCCGCGCTTGCGGCCTTCGCGCAGTTCGCGTGCAGGGATGCGCGCATCCCTGCGCGCATTCCTGCGCATCCTCATTGTCATCGGCCTGCTGGCCCAGCCCATCCTGATCCCGCTCAAGCTGTTGGCCAGCACCACATCAGCCTCCACCACGCTGACACGCGGCGTTCATGAAGATGTGGATGCGTATTTGCAGCGCATTGCCACGGCACAGCCCGAGCTTTTTCAGCAAGCCGCGCTCGCCGCAGTGCAGGATGCGTTCAATGGCAGGGTGCCTGAGAAGGCCGGCGAAAAGGCGATGGAAGAGCAGATCGCGTTTTATCTTCAACAGGCCGCCAGTGCCGACACCTTCACTACATTGGCAGCGCCATCCACGGCGGGTCTTCCACCGTTCAGCGGCGCGGCACAAAGCACCTCCTCTTCACTTGAAAAGGATGGGACTTATCACTGGAATGCGGCACAAGAAGATGAAAATGGATTGGCCGGTAGCGCATGGCAGCTCACGGCTCAGCCCCGAGGCAACTCGCAGGTTTTTGCTCAGAATTTTGAAGCGATGATGGCCAAAGAGTTTGTGCCGGCTCTATCGAGCGCAGGCTCGCCCTCCGCCCAAACTGCGGCCAAAGCCCCCACGGCGGGCACTGCGCTCGACACAGCCGGCACATTCTGGCAGCGCCCCAGCCCCCTGCTGCCGGTCCAAGCCTCAACCGCTGCTGACACTGCTCCTCCGCAACTCATAGGCCCGACAGCCCCGACACTTTCATCAATAGGCAGATTTGCGCCGCTGAATCGGCAGGATTCATCATCTGAAGTGGCCGATATTCATCCCGCGGCGCAAAAAGAGACGCGCCCGCGCCAACGCTCGCACACAGCCGCCAGCACGGTGCTGGCGGTGGCGCAGGCCCTGGAAGCCGACCTGGGTGTAACCATGACCGCGCCCAGCGAGATCAACTTTGATGAGGTGATGACCTATACCCTCGTGGTTACCAACTATGGGCCCAGCCCGGCGACCGCCGTGCAGCTGACTCAGACCCTGCCGGCCAATGGCATTTACACCGGGTCCGTGCCCAGTTGCACCGGGCAGTCCGACACGGTGGTGTGCACCATCGGCGCTCTGGCGGCCAATGAGGGCAAAACCTTCGACATCGCGGTGCAGATGAAGGGCAACGACGCCGTCACCAGCACGGTGGTCGTGGCCGACAGCGGCGGCACAATTGATCCGGGTGGGCAGCCCAACGCCGCCCAGGCTTCCTCCGTCATCAGCGCCTCCACCCGCCTGCAACGCGAGGTGGGCAAAATCGTCATCGCGGCCAATGAGTTTATGACTGTGGCCGGCAAGATTGAAGCCACCGGCGCGGTGGAAATTGGCTTTAAGCAGCCGGACAATAGTGTCGTTTTCCATCTCAGCATGGGCGCCAACAATTCAGTTTCGTGGATGGACGGGGCCGAGACGCTTAACGGCGAAGGTGCGTTGTCCCAGAAAGTCAGGAACTTCAAGCTCTTTGAGGGCCCATTTAGCGCGGATGGCTCACAAGATGCGCCGTTGATCATCCCCGGTTCCACTATCACGCCCGAAATCACATCATTGGGCGGCTTTGCACTCACGGGCACGGTCGCCATCACCCAGGTGAGCGTGATGAGCGGCACCGCATCGGTGTCGGCCACCATCAAGCTCAGCCAGCCGGGCGTGGTCTCGAGTACCGAGCAATCGCTGGTCGCGATGCTGTATTCCGACGGCAAAATTGAAGGCACCATCAAGCAATTTGCAATGGTGTTCTCCGGGCTCAAGATCGAAGTGAACGAGGCGACCGTTGCCACCGACGGCATCGGCATCAAACAAGCCAAGCTGACCTTGCCCGACAAGCTCGGCAAGCTCACCGGCATCATCAACGAGATGAAGGTCACCACCAACAGCATCAGCTTTGGCGGGGCCGGCGTCAAAATCCCCATTCCCGATCTCTATCCGGTGGGCGGCGCGCCGGTGACCAGCACGGAGACCACGACTGCAACGACGACGGTGACGCCGACCGTCGCCATCGTGAAGAATGCGGCCACGGTGAACTATGCCGATGGCAAGCTGGGGTTGCAGATCGAAGGCACGCTGCAACTGTGGCTGCCCAGCAACCACACCAACATCCCGATCAAAACCAAGATCGATTCTGACGGCAAGCTCACGGGCGAGATCGACGAGCTCAACCTGACAGTGGCCGGCCAGGACCTGATGATGAAGAACGTGGCCATCAGTGGCGATGGCCTGAAGGTGAAAGAAGCCACCCTGACGATTAAGGGCTCGGACAACAAGGATAAAAAGACCAACAGCACAACCGGCAGCGGCCTGGCCGGCAACAAAGCCAATTTCAGCCTCGCCTCGGCCGCCGAAGCGGAGAAGGAGCCCAGCAAAAAGCTGACCCTCATCGTCAAGGACGTCGTCATCGACGGTCAGGGATTGAAGATTGGCAATGCGGGTGCGGCTGCGGAGTTGCCGGATATCAAGATCGGCAAGTCGGCCACGTTTACCAAGCTGACATTTACGCTGGTGGTCAACGACCCACAGGGCGAGGCCAGCCTGGAGATGTCGATCAAGGGTGTCCTGAAAATCCATCTCAAAGACAACGAGCAGGAGGTCGAGTTCTCGGCCAAGCGCGACAAAGACGGCAAATTCTCGGGCAAGATCGACAAGCTAAATCTGACCTTGGCCAAATCGAAATTGGAAATCTCGGAGATGGAATTTGATGACAAGGGCTTCTCGGCCTCGAAAGCCGAGCTCACCTTGCCGCAGAGCTTGAAGGGCATCAAGGCCACCGTCACTCGCGTCAAGATCGACGAGAAGGGCCTGTCCTTCGGCGATGCCAGCGTCGCCATCCCAGTCAAATTCACCCTCGGGAAGGAAGGCGCGTCCAACCAGATTGCCGTCGACGGCAACCTGACCCTGGTGCTGGCCGAGGATCGCACCTACGGCTTTGCCATCGAGGGCAAAGTGACCATCAAGGTAGCATCGCAAACGGCAGAGGCCGCGGGCAAGTTCCGCATGGACAGCTCGGGAAAGCTGAGCGGCGAAGTGGAAAGCTTCAAGTTGGTGGTCGCCGGGATGGAGCTCTCGCTTCAGTCGGCCAAGATCAAGGATGGCGTGCTGGAAGCGGCCAAGGCCTCCTTCTCGGTGCCCAAGGCATGGGGCGGCCTCTCCATCGAAGTGACCGAGGTCAAGGTCTCCGACGACACCTTCTCGATCGGCGGTGGCTCGTTCAAACTGCCCGAAATCAGCGTCGGCGACATGAAGCTTGCGCTGGAGGGCACGCTGGAGAAGGGCGAGGGTGGCTATACCATCCGCGCTGGCGGCCTGCTGAAGATACCCAATGTCAGTGGCAGTGGCTGCAGCGGCCTTGGGGTTTCCATCGAAATCTTCAACAGCACAAGCAACAGCACAAGCAATGTGGTGGTGATGCGCGTCAAGCCGCTCACCGCAGAGGCCGCGAACGAACTGAAATTACGCCAGATCATCGTCTCGCTGAAGTGCAATATCTCACTCGGCACCAGCGGGTTTGATCTGACCTCGGTGACGGGCACGTTCACGCTGACCGACAACTCGACCAAGATCGAGATGAAGGCCGTCATCGAAAGCAAGCTGAAGGTGGGTTCCTTTAACGCAGTAACCGCCAACGGCGATATGAGTGTCGAGTATGTGAAAAACCCCTACAAGCTTGAGATCGGCGTTGGCGCGTCGATGAAGATCTTCTCGATGTTCGAGGCCGCCAATGCCCGCGCCACAATGCGCCTCAGCGATGGCGATGTGCCCTTCCTGTTCAAGGCCGAGATGAATATCGATGCCGTCATCGCCAAAGGCCAGGCCAAGTTGACGGCATGGACCAAGGATGGCAGATTCCACCTGACAGGCGGCATCTACGGACAGGTCGGGGTGCGCAAAGGGGCTCTCGCTCAACCGTGTGTCACAATTTCAATCCCTGTCGGGATTTCCTGGTCCGGAATCAGATACAAACAGGTAAGCGTATGTCTGTCACTCCCGCCTTCCGATTTGTTCATCAACGCCACCATGGAATTTGGTGAGTTCAAAAAGAATAATGGATCAGAATGGGGCTTTAAGGCCGGCGTGAACTTCCTGGGTGTCAATTACGGCGTCTATGTCGACGAGAACGCCAGGTTCAGAGTGGGCAATGTCGACAACTATAAGCTGATCGACGCGCCCACCCTACAACGCGCGCTGCAGCTCCAGAAGACGGTGGCGTCTGGCTTCCGCGCTCGCTCTACCCTGAGCGCAGAAGAAATGAGCCTGCTTAATGATTATCATTTTGACGGCCAGCAAATCACCATCGATGTCGCCGATCTCGCCCAGGTCACCGATTTGGCCATCAGTGTGATGCGCGCCGATGACGATGCCGATGTCCAGGTTTTTCTGAAGCGACCTGATGGTTTGATTGTCAGCGGCATCAATCCTCCCAGTAATGTGACATTTAAGGAGGAACCACTGCCATTGGAACAGATGACAGATATCACCACCGGCCAGCCCATCACCTCTGCGCCGCCATTCCGCCAGACGGCGTTGAACGTGACGCATGCCGAACTCGGTCACTGGCAGGTGATCCTGAGCCATCAGCCCAAGCGTCCGTTCTTCGTCAATGTTGCCGGCACTGCCTATGGCCCACCCGTCGACAAGCTGACCCTCGCGGCGCAGACCAACCTGGACAACAAGGTGGACCTTAGCTGGACGCAGTCGGCCGTGACCAACACCGCCGTGACCATCTATGCCTCGCAAGGCCCGATCACGACAACGACGACGCTGAGCAATTCGCAGTTCATCACCGGCACCAACAAAGGCGCGGCCGCGCAAGCCAATGTGGCCGTTGTCACTCAGTTCGGTGGCGTGCCCGTGAGCGCGTTCAGTTACCCAGCCGGCGCGCAAAATCGCACCGAGAAGGTCGATCTGTCGTTCCTGCGCAGCGGCACTTACAACCTGTGGATCGAGGTGGATGATGGCCGGAATGCGCCGGCCCGGCTCTACTTCCCCGGCACCGTCACCGTGTGGCATCCGTGGGAGGAGAACTGGCAGTCCAACCTCACTGTGCAGCCCACCCAGGGCGGCCTGACCGTGGCCTGGGACGAGAATGCCAACGCCGATGTGGACGGCTACGAGATTCAGGTGACAGCGCTGGGCGAGAACAGCGCCGACGCAGACACCTATAGGGTGGATGTGGGTGAGGACCTGTCCCAGACCGTCACCGGTGTGACGGCCAACCAGCCCTACTCCATCACCGTCATCGCCTACGACACTGGCACCGGCCGCACCTCCACCTCGGAGAGCGTGAAGGCCACGCCGCTGAACGCGCCGTTTACCTTCACGGCCAATCCAACGGCACTGATCGTGAACGGCGGCAGCGCAGCCACCGTCACCCTCAGCGTCACCTCGGCCGTGATGCCGTATCCCGATGATGTCTTCCTGGATGTCGTCAGCGCGCCCGATGGCATCGACGCGGAGCTGAGCGCGGAGATGATCACGCCCACCGTGGCCGGGACCCAGGCCAGCCTGGTGATCACGCCAGAGGCGACCTTGCTGGGCGGCTTCTACACCGTCACCCTCTCGGCGGCGACGAACGGCGATGTGAAGCAGATTCAGATTCCAATCATCGTTCAAGAGCCGAACTTCAGCCTGCAAGCCAGCAACACCGCGCTGACCTTGCCGAAGGGCGGCAGTGTCAGCGTCGACATCAGTGCCGCCTATCAGTTCGGTGAGAGCGACCTCATCGATCTCGACCTTGATGAGGTTCCAGCCGGCGTCGATTGGGACTTCGTTCAAACAGGCTTTGGGCCGGGTCAGAAAGCCACCTTGCTGTTGACGGCAACCGATTACCTGGACTTCGGCACCTATCCCATCGTCATCAAGGGCACCGACTACGAGCACGAACATACCGTGGCGATTTCACTCACTGCTGGCGGCTTCGCCCTCGCCTCGCCGTGGGACAGTTGGGCGACCCAGGCCGGCACGCCAGTGACCTATCCGGTGCAACTTACGGGCGCGTCCTGGCCGGCACCGGTGAACTTGAGCATAGATCCGGCATCGCTGGGCAGCTACTTCGTGGCGCAAGTGCCCACACCGGCGAATGTGCCGGCCGGGTTGCCGGCCGGGCTGAGTGTGCAGGTGAAGGCGTTGCCCGGCACGCCGCCTGGCATCTACGAGTTGGAATTGCGAGCGGTCAGCAATGGCCTGACTGAAACCCTGCCGCTGTATCTGACCGTGCAGGACGATGCCAACGCCACCGATCTGCAAGGGCGCTATCAGTCGGCCAGCGCCGACGATGGCGTTGACGACGAAACTGGCATCGCGATTGCCGGCGAGGTCTACACCTACACCGTGAAGCCGCGCAACATCAGCGCCAACCCCGGCCCGAATGTGGTCATCACCGACACCACGCTGGGCGAAGCCTACCTGACGCTGGTTCAGAACGGCGGGTGCACGGTGCAGAGCCAGACCGGCGAAACCGAGTTGGTCTGCGCCGCAGGCACCATCCCGGCCATGACCGAAGGCCTTGGCCCGATCGTCTCGTGGAAGGTCGCGGCCAATGCACCGGATGGAACGGCGCTGTTGCACACGGCCGAGGTGGCCGCCCAACCCGGCCTCTACACCGAGACCTCCGACCTCGACAACGGAGCCGAGTTGGAGATGACGGTGGCGCGGCGCTCGGACCTCCACCTCGAAGCACAGGCGAGCCCGGCTGTCGCCGGCGAGTCGATGACCTTCTCGACCACCGTGCACAACGATGGCCCCTCCGACGCCGACACGGTGCTGATCGACATCTACCTGCCCGAGGGGGTCGATCTGGAGTCGGCCTCAGCGGGCTGCGTGCAGGATGCCGAGCTGGTGACGTGCGCTGTTGGGCCTTCAGCGGGGCCGTTGTCGGGCACCCTGGCCTCGGCGACCCAAGCCACAATTACTGCCACAGTCCGCATCGCGCCAGACGTTCTGGCCGATCTGGAGACGCTGATCGTGGCCAGCAGCGATTCGGACGACCCCGACTTCACCAACAACTATAGCTACGTCGAAAGCGAGATCAGCACCACGGCGCAACTGAACGTGCAGATCACGCCCAGCCGCGTTGAGGCGACCGAGGGCGACACGGTGGACTTCATGATCACCGCCACCAATCAGGGCCCCTCGCAGGCGACCGATGTGGGGATTGAGCTGAGCGTGCCGGCGAATGCCGACATCACCGACATTCAGCTGGGCGATGTCGCCGCGTCGTTGGACGACCTGACGATTGAACCTGGCGAGACGTTGACGATGACAGTGTCGATCCTGTTCATGGAGGACAGCAACGGACAGCCGGTGCAGATCGGCATCACGGCTGATTCGACCCAGTCGGCACCAATCCTGTCGAACAGCCCGGCTGTGACCCTTCGCAACGCCGCGCCCACCGCCGAGCTGAGCGGCACGCTGACCGTGAATGAGGGCGAGTTGGGAACGCTGACGGTTCATGCGGACGACGTCGGGAATGACGGCGACGCCGAATACGATCCGCTCACCATCCAATGGGATCTGGACAACGACGGGGCTTTTGATGATGGGAATGCCGGCATCGTGCTGTTCGACGCGCGCAACATCGACGGCCCAGCCACACGGCCCATCGCCGTGCGCGTGCGGGATGACGATGGCGGCGAGACAGTGGTCACCGGCACGGTCACGATCAAGAACGTGGCGCCGACGGTGGACGCCGGAGATGATCAATATCATCCCTACAGTCAAACCTTCGTTCTGAATGTGACGTTCAACGACCCGGCCATCAGCGACACGCACATCTTGAAAGTGAATTGGGGCGACGGCAAGGTGGAGCGCATTCCGGCCTTTGCCAGCCTGACTGGCTTTGATGCAAGCCGGGTTGCAAGCCCAGTGTCGATTACCACTCAGCGGCAGGCCAGCCATACCTACAACCGGATTGGTGAGTTCACGGCCGATGTGTGTGTCGAGGACAAGAACGGTGGCGTGCAATGCGACCCGGTGCTGCTGGAGGCCGCGTGTCAGGAGCATGGATTGATCGCCAGCGTGAGTACCACCGGTTCGCAGGTCGTGATCACGCTGGAGAACGCCAGCGGCCATGTGGTGATTCCGGCCGGTTTGCCGATTACGCTCTACAGCGGCGATAAGGCGCTTCAAACCTTCAAGCTCGCCACGCCCATGGCGGTGGGCGAATCGCGCCCGCTGCACTACATTGCAGCCGGCGCGCTGGAGCCCAGCACGCTGCAAGTGGTCCTGGACGACAACGGCAGCGGCCTCAAGACGACGCAGTTGTGCTCGGGCGCAAAGCAATTCCTGAGCATTTACCGCACATATCTGCCGCTGCTCGCCAACCGCTACGGGCCGCCCAAGATGTATATGCCGCTCATCAGCATGGAGTGAGCCGGCCGTTGTGCATCAGGGCGCAGCCGTGTGCTACATCCTGGTGCATGAACGGAGATCGCCCGGCGATCAAATCGCCGGGCTACACCTTGGCGCCCGATGAATGGGCTGATGCGGCGCACACGACGGCACTCAACCGGCTGATGAGATTTGAAAAATAAACGGGGTATTGGATCATCCTCGCAGGGGCCAAGCATTTGCCCGCACAGGTGTAGACAAGCCAAAGTGTTGGTGGGCAAATGCCTAGCCCCTACCCATGGCGGTTGGTGGCAACGCGGTAGAGCAGGAAGTAACAAGTCATCTCGGCTCTGAGCCGCGTAGACCGTAGTCAGATCCGTGAACCAAAGTCGATTGCCGCCCATCTGACTACTGACTACTGGCTACTTCCTTACTCCCCTCCCCCAAATACGCCGCCTTCACTTCGGGGCTGCTGAGCAGCTCTTTGCCGGGGCCGGTGAGCACAATTTCGCCGGTTTCGAGCACGTAGCCGCGGTTGGCGATGCCCAGGGCCAGACGCGCGTTTTGCTCGACGAGCAGGATCGTAGTGCCCTCTTTGTTCAGAGTCTTGATGATGTCGAAGATCTGATCGACCAGAATCGGCGCCAGACCCATCGACGGCTCATCCAGCAGCATGATGCGCGGGCGGGCCATGAGCGCGCGGCCCATCGATAGCATTTGCTGTTCGCCGCCGGAGAGCGTGCCGCCGCGCTGGCTGACCCGTTCGAGCAGGCGCGGGAAGAGCTGGAACACATGCTCCATGTCGTGGGCGATGCCGTCGCGATCCGAGCGTTGATACGCGCCCATCTCCAGATTTTCGCGCACGGTCATGCGCGAGAAAATCAAGCGGCCCTCGGGCGACTGGCTGATGCCGCGTTGCACGATGAGGTGCGGGGCCAGCTTTTGGATCTCCTGGCCCTCCAGTAATATTTGACCCTCACGCGGCCGCAGCAGGCCCTGGATGGTGCGCAGCGTGGTGGTTTTGCCCGCGCCGTTGCTGCCGATCAGGGTCACAATCTCGCCTTGCTCCACCTTCAGGCTAATGCCTTTGAGGGCGTGGATATTCCCATAGTAGGTGTGAACATTTCGAAGCTCCAGCATGTGGGATGAAATTGTAATGGCGAATGGGCGATTGCGGATGTAAGGGGGCCTTCGCAATCCCCTAACATCCGCGCATACAATGCAGGCAATCATGGATCGTCGACTTGTTCATGCCGGCCTTAAAGCCCTCTTTGCGCTGGTAGCCCGGCTCGATGTGGAGGGCTCAGAGCAACTGTATCGGCCCGGCCCATTCATTGTCGCCTGCAATCACCTCACCCGCTGGGACCCTCCGCTCATCTATATATTCCGGCCGCCCGGTTCGCAGATGGTGCCGGTGGCGAATGAGAAGTGGCGCAAGGTGTGGTTCATTCGCTGGGTGTTCGACTCGATGAATGCGGTGTGGCTCAAAAACGGTGAAGCCGATCGCCAGACTATTCGTGAGATGACGGACCGGCTCAAAAAGGGCTGGCCGATTGGGCTGGCTCCAGAAGGCACGCGCAGCAAAACACATCAGTTGCAGAAAGCCAAACCTGGCGTCGCGTGGCTGGCCCGGGTGAGTGGTGTGCCGGTGATTCCGTTTGCCGTGTGGGGGGTTGAGAATATCGAGCCCAGCCTCAAGCGCCTGCGCCGCGCCGATGTGCATGTGCGCGTCGGCCAGCCCATCGAAGTCACCCGCGACATGGACTTGCAGGCCAGCACGGACCAGATCATGCGGGCCATTGCCGCCCTGTTGCCCGAGCGCTACCGCGGCGTCTACGCCCTGACCCCCGAGCAGACCAAAGCGGCGAGTGAACCTATGCCGGAGCGGGTTGTAGACGCATCGCTACAAAAGTCTCACGCGGAATAACGCAGCGTGAATCCGGCCCATAGCCCATAAATGCCTCGAATCTACTCCGGTGGCTAAAACCTGCCGCAGGACTAGAATCACATGGCTATGAGTAACCCAATTCGCGTAACCGTGTGGCACGAATACCGCCACGAAAAGACCCACAAGGAAGTCTCGGATCTCTATCCTCAGGGCATGCACGAGGCCATTGCCGACGGCCTGCGCCCATATGCCGATCTCCAGATTCGCACCGCCACCCTCGATGAGCCCGAGCACGGCCTCACCGACGAGGTGCTGGCCAATACCGATGTCATGATTTGGTGGGGCCACATGGCCCACGGCGATGTGCGCGATGACATCGTGGCCAAGGTGAAGACGCGCGTGCTGGAAGGCATGGGCATCATCATTTTGCACAGCGGCCACTTCTCCAAGATTTTTCGCAGCCTGATGGGCACGGATTGCTCATTGCGCTGGCGCGAGGCCAACGACAAGGAGCGGCTATGGGTGGTGAACCCCGGCCATCCCATCGCCCAGGGCCTACCGGATTATTTTGAGATCGAGGCCGAGGAGATGTATGGCGAATACTTTGGCATTCCCGAGCCGGATGAACTCGTCTTCATCAGCTGGTTCACCGGCGGCGAAGTCTTTCGCAGCGGCTGCTGCTGGCACCGCGGCATGGGCAAAGTGTTCTACTTCCGCCCCGGCCACGAGACCTATCCGACCTACTACCACCCTCACGTTCAAAAGGTGATCGCCAACGGCGTGCACTGGGCCGCGCCCACCATCGTCAGCTCGTTCACCCGCTCGGCGAACAAGCCGACGCCGCCGCTGGAAGATCTGGGCACCACAGAATTAACCAAAGATCCGAGCCTGCACGGGAAATAAGCGGGGAGCGATGAGCGATGAGCTGGGAGCCTTCCGAAAGCTCATAGCTCACCGCTCATCGCTCTCATATAGCCCATGCCGCTGGATGTAGTCCACAACGGCATCGGGCACGAGATAGCGCAGCGGCCAGCCTTTGCTTACGCGGGTGCGCAGGTCGGTCGATGACACATCCACCATCGGCCCGCTGATCCACTCCAGGCGTTCGGACAGCCCTGGAATCTGTCGCTCCAACTCGGTCAGGTCGGGTTGATAACTGGGCCGGTGCGCCACGGCCAGCGGCATCAGGCGAATCATCTGATCGGGCTGGTGCCACTTGGGCAGGTCGGCCAGCGAATCCCCACCGATGATGAACCGCCACTGGTAGTGCGGGTGTTGCCGGCGCAGAATGCGCGCCAGATCGAGGCTGTAGTGTGGCTCAGGCCGATCCACATCGACCCGGCACAGCTTGAAACATGGGTTGTCGTCGATGGCGCGCAACACCATTTCGACGCGATGTCCCGCATCCGTCACCGGATGATCGTGCTTGTGCACCGGCTGGCCGGCCGGCGTAAACCACACCTGATCCAGCCTCAGTTGCACGCGCGCCTGCTCCGCAATAATCAGGTGTCCAATATGCGGCGGATCAAACGTGCCGCCGATGATGCCGATCTTCATGAAAGGAAGAAGGCAGAAGTCAAAAGGCAAAAGGAAGAAGGCAACTCTGATTTTTGCCTTTTACCTTCTGCCTTCTTCCTTTCTGCTGCTAGCCGTCGCCCCATTCCAACTCGTAGTCGCCGATGTGAACCATGTCGCCGGCTTTGATGCCGAGGCGTTTGAGTTCGGGGCCGACGCCGCTGCCTTCCAGGGCGCGCTGGAACTTTTGCACGGCCGCGTCCAGGTCCCAGCGCGTCATCTGAATGCGTCGCTCCAGCATCGGGCTGGTGACGCGGTAGCTGCCGTTGTCCTCGCGCGCGACCTCGAAGATCAGGCGCTCATCTTCGGTGATCTCGGGAATCAACTCGGGTTCTTCCGGCTCGGGCAGGCTGTCCAGAATTTCCACGGCCCGGTTCAGCAGCTCGCGCGTGTTTTTGCCGGTGGCGGCCGAGATGGGAATGATGGACTGCAAGTTCGCCCACGGCGATGCGAGAAAGTCTTTCTCACTCATCTCTTTTTTCTTGGCCTGCAATTCTTCATTGAGCAGCTCATACGCCGCCTGGGCATCTGGCAGATCCATCTTGGTCATGGCTACCACCTGCGGCTTCTCACCCAGACCGTGGCCGAATGCAGCCAGCTCGGCCTGCAACGTCACATAGTCCTTGACCGGGTCCTCGCTCGTTCCATTGATCAGGTGAATGAGCACGCGGGTGCGCTCGATGTGGCGCAAAAACTCGTGGCCCAGGCCGATGCCCTGCGAGGCACCCTCGATGAGGCCGGGAATATCGGCCAGCACCACCGTGCGGGTCAGCCCCACTTTGGCCACGCCCAGGTTGGGCTGCAAGGTGGTGAAGGGATAGTCGGCAATCTTGGGCTTGGCGGCGGTGATCGCGGCCAGCAACGTGCTTTTGCCGGCGTTGGGCAACCCGGCGAAACCCACATCGGCGATGAGTTTGAGCTCGAGGTTTAGCGTGCGCTCCTCGCCGGGTGCGCCGTTCTCGGCCATGCGTGGGGCCTGGTTGTGCGCGGTGATATAGCTGGCATTGCCGCGTCCACCTTTGCCACCGACCGCGACGATGAGCTGCTGCTCGTCCTCTTTCAGGTCGCCCACCAGGTTGTTGGTTTCGGCCTCGCGAATGATGGTGCCGGGTGGCACTTCGATATAGAGCGACTCGCCGCCGCGGCCGGTCATCTTTTGGGGGCCACCGCGTCGGCCATCCTCGGCAATAAACTTGCGGGTGTATTGGAAGTAGTTGAGCGTGTTGAGTCGTTTATTCACAACGAAAATAACGTCGCCACCGCGACCGCCATTACCGCCGTCCGGCCCGCCCATTGGAACATAGGCTTCGCGGCGAAAACTCATCATGCCATCGCCACCGCGGCCGCCGTGCACGGAAATGGTTGCTTGGTCGTAGAACATTTGGTTTCAGCTTAACAGGTATTTATTGCGCGTGCGCTGGAATTTATGCCGCGCAACCTGCTGATGGAATTGTACGCGTGTCTAAAACGAGGTGAATCGTGCGCACTCACGGTGTTCGCTCAAAGTTTCGTTCACCCACGAGTCTCCTTGAAGCAGAAATGTAGTTGCCAGCAGCCAGCAGCCAGCAGCCAGTCGCTGGCTGCTGGCTGCTGGCTGCTAGTTTAAGGTCACTCGCCGGTTTGTTGTTTCATGATTTAGCCTTGGTTTTACGGATTACCCACATTGGCCGTCGGCAATAGAATATCTTGCTATGCCTTCTTCAACTGAAATCCAATTTGGCTGGGTTCTGCCGCCGGGTCTAAACGCAAAACAAGATTATTTCCTGCCCAATCGTCACGAGCAGTGGACGGGCTGGATGAAATGGATGGAGCCGGGTCCGCAAGGAGGCTCAGTCGGTGAACGCTGGGATGCCGGCATTCGCCGCGCCCTGAATACCATTGTCGGCCAGTGGGACAGCGCCTGGATGACCGACCATTTCCAGTGGGACGAGAACGACTGCCTGGAGGCGCTGACGGCGCTGGCCTTCTATGCTGCGCTGACGCCGACGCTGAACTGGGGCACGATGGTGCTGGGTCAGGGCTATCGCAACCCCGCGTTCACGGCCAAAGCGGCCAGCACGATTCAATACCTCACGGGTGGCCGCATGATTCTGGGCATCGGGGCCGGTTGGAAGGAGGACGAGCACAAGGCTTACGGCTATGCTTATCCCAGCCCAGGAACACGCATCGCTCAATTGGAAGAGGCCGTGCAAATCTTCCGCAAGATGTGGGTTGAGCCGAAAGCGACGTTTGAGGGCAAGCACTATCAGGTGCACGAAGCGCTCAACCTGCCACAGGGACCCCGGCCACCGATTCTGATGATCGGCGGTGGCGGTGAGCAGAAGACGCTGCCCATCGTGGCGAAATATGCCGACTGGTGGAATGTGACCGCCCAGGGCGATGCCTGGCAGCGCAAGGTCGATATCCTCAAGCGCGAGTGCGAGGCCAACGGCCGCGACTTCAGTACCCTGCGGCTGACCTGGTTTGGCGGCGCAACCGCTGGCCGCACCCAGGCAGAGCTCGACCGCCGCGTGCGCGACGACTTCCTGCGCAACCTCGGCATCTGGGGCACCCCCGATGAGTTCGCCCGCAAGATCGAATCGCTCATCAACATGGGTTGTACCTACTTCATGTTCGACACCCGCGGCATCCCCGAGCCCGGCGAGCTGGAGTTATTGATCAAAATTAGCGAAAAATTTACTGGCTGAGCTGACTGAGTAGTCAGTAGTCAGTAGCCAGTAGTCAGTAAAGAAGGAACCAGCAAAGTTTTCTGACTTCTGACTTCTGACTTCTGACTTCTTCTTTACTCCCCTCCCCATGGCCGTGGTCGACCGCGCCGTGTGGCGGGCTGGCGTGCGCGCGTATAGCGCCGTGGGGGCGTAAAAGACTCAACGGTCGAAGCGCTCCGACCGCTTCTGACACGCATGCGACAACTCAACCTGCTCCGGCTCTTCCTCAAAAACAGCATCCTGCTCGACCTCGAATATCGCAGCGATTTTCTGGTGGCGCTGTTGCTGACCGGCATGGACATGGCCTGGTCCATCGGCGGCACGCTCATCTTCTACAGCCACCGCGACACCATCGGCGGCTGAACCTTCCACGAGGCACTCATCGTCATCGGCCTATTTTTCAGCACGCTGGCCATTGTCGATGCAGTGATTCAGCCGAATGTGCAGGACCTGAGCGAACACATTCGCAAAGGCACGCTGGATTTCGTGCTGATCAAACCGGTCGGCTCGCAGCTGCATGCCACACTGCGCCGCTACCGGCTGCACCGGCTCAGCAACCTGATCGCGGGCATCGCCATCATCGTCTACGCGCTGGCCCAATTGCACTGGGTGCCGCAGCTTTCTGACGTCATTCTGTTTGTGGTGATTTATTTCGCAGCCGGCGTCATGCTGTATTCCATCATGATTGGACTGGCGACGATTGCATTTTGGGCCGTGCAAGTGGACAACATTCAGGAGTTGTTCTTCGCCTTCTTCGACGCGGTCAAATACCCGCACACGGCCTTCCCCGAGCCCCTGCGCGGCGTCATCACCTTTGTGGTGCCGGTTGCGTTCATGGCTTCGGTGCCGGCCGCCGCGCTCATCGGCCGCATCACGCCATCGTTGGCGCTGTATGGCTGTGGGCTGGCCGCGTTGCTGCTCTTTCTATGCACGCGCTTTTGGCGACTGGCCGTGCGCAACTACAGCAGTGCCTCTTCTTGAAGAAAGGTAAAAGGCAAAAGGCAGAAGGCAAAAAGGGGAGTGACTAAGTTTGGACTTGTGTTGAGTTAGTCACTCCTCTTTTATTATTTTGTCTGGCTGCTTTTTTTGACAATGCTGGTGAGGATTGCGATTAATTCGGTTGTTTCTTGAATTAAGTCGGCCATTTTTGAATCTGACACAATGCCAGATTCGACAAGTAGTCTTAACCAATAGCGGCTTTCACGAGCTTCTTTCAAGGCGATGCGATTCTTGTGAATGAAGTCGCGTTTGGTTTCCGCGACATCAGCCTCCTCAAGATTGGCTCCAATGGAAGTAGCCGACCGCAGATATTGCCGGCCCATCACAATTCCCGCATCCTCTTTCAGCGCTCGTAACGCCTGATACAGCTTTACTGCACGCAGCGAATACTGGAACGTGCGGATCCGAATATCAACGGGCTGACTCATTTGCCTTTTGCCTTCTGCCTTTTACCTTTCTTAATTTGCTCCGCCCAGAATGTCATTGATGGCAAAAGCGGCTTGCTCAAATGTGATGGATTCGCCGCGTTGGTGCGTCACGACATGGCCATAGCGGCCGTGGAGCGGCTGTGAATATTGTTCAATGAGTTCGTGGATCAAATCAATCACCCACAATTGTGTGATGTTAGCCTGGGCATACAGCGTCATCTTCTCGTTGCGGTCGTATTCCAGGGTGCTGTCCGAAACCTCGACCACCAGCAAAACATCGTTCGCCATGGGCAAGCTATTGGCGTAGAAATCTTTACGAGGCCGCAAGAGTGCTACATCAGGTTGTGGCTCACTTTCGTTGGTTAGCCGAATCGGGTTCTGAATGGCGACCACCACTGACTCGCCAAAGGTTCGTATAAGAAACAGGTTCAAACGATTGACGCATGCAGCATGCCGGCTTCCAACGGGGCTCATTGTTCTTATTTCTCCACGAATCAACTCCAGACGCTCATCCTCAGTCAGCACGCCCGCTGCAATCATGTGCCCATATTCCTGCACGGTAAACAAACGCTTTGCCGGTATTTTTGTAAAAGTTGCCTCTGCCTCACTCGTCATTTGCGCTGCCATCAGATCACCTGCCTCTAGGCGAATCATACGATTGTTAAATGAAATTGCCGCGTTTTGTGCGAGATTTTCGTAGGGGCGCAGCATGCTGCGCCCCCACCAAGTTAGGTTACAAACTTATGCTTCCAGATTCAGCCACTGCACTTCGGCATCGGTCAAATCTACGCTAAGCCCCGGCAACGACGTGCGCAGCTCGCTGAGTTGCCGCGGCCCGATGAGTGGGAAGGTCGGGAACTTCTGGCCCAGCACATAGGCCAGGGCGATGTTGATGGCGCGCACGCCATACTTCTTGGCCAGCTCGCGGGCGCGGCTCAAGCGCTCGAAGTTGTCGTCGCTGAACCAGCAGCGCACGCGCTCGGGGTCGGCGCTGAACTCGGGTGAGGTGTCGTCGAGGAAGAAGCCGCGTGCCTGGGACGACCACGGCATGATCGGCATCTGGTGATCTTGCAACCACTTTTTGTAATCCGGGTCGCTGGCGGCGATGCAGCCGGCCCACGGCGGCTCGACCATGCGGGCCAGGCTGAAGTTGTTGCTGATGGCGCTGAAGCCCTGCTTGCCATTTTTCTCGGCATACGCCAGTGCTTCTTCCACGCGCGCGGTCGTCCAGTTGCTGCCGCCAAAGGCCTTCATGCGGCCGGCGGCGCGATGCGCGTCCATCACATCCACAAACTCGCCGACCGGCACATCCGGGTTGTCTCGGTGCATCATATAGATGTCGACGTAGTCCATTTGCAGGCGCTCCAGGCTCTGGCGGAACTGCTTATCGAGGCTGACCGGGTCACAGAATGGCGTGTGCGCGCCCTTGTCCAGAATGACGACTTGCTCGCGCAGGCCGCGGTTCTTGACCCATTGGCCCAGCAGCTTCTCGGCGTTGCCGCCCATGTAGATGTAACCCGAGTCGAAGGCGTTGCCGCCGGCCTCGTAGAACGCATCGAACAGCACGCTGGCATGGGCGATGTTGGGCTGGTTGTCCACGCCCATCACCAGCCGCGAGACCTGCTTGTCCACGCCCGCGATCCTGCCGTACTTCATTTTGATGGCGGTTTTCTTTGGCTTGGCCGCCAGCTTGCGATTGGTCACGGTCTTCTTCATTTGCGGCGCATCGGCCTTCTCCTGGTCGTACACCAGCCCAATTTCCTTGCGCCACGCATCCAGCGTCTTCATGTTGCCAAGCGTGTCATCCCAGGTCATGGCTGGCGGCATGCCTTCAATCCGCTTCATATTGACGGCATTGGCCACCGCGTCGGCCTCCAGCGCATATAACGGCGCGTCCGGGGTCACCTTGATCTTCTTGGCCTTGCCGCCCTTGTTCAACACGATGTAAACCGGCGAGCCATCGCGGCTGGGAATCCACGGGTCGGGAATGTGGATCCAACCCTGGCTGCCGTAGATGCGAGCCGAGTTGTCCTGGCCAATTTGCACGCCCGTCGATACCTGCGCCACGATATTGCTGGGGAACTTCAACGTCGCGGCCGCCCACTCGTCGGTGTGCGTGTTGGGGTTCAGCTTGCCGCTGCCCTTCACCTCGATGGGATCGTCGAAGTCCTTGCCGACCGCAGCCCCAGCGATGAGACGCACCAGCGAGACCGGATAGCAACCCACATCCAGAATACCGCCGCCGCCCAACGCATTGGCCAGCATCCGGCTGCTCTCGTTGTAGGTGGCGTTGAAGCTGAACGCGGCCTGGATGAAGCGCACGTCGCCGATCTCGCCGGCCTTGATCAGCTGAATCACTTTGGCGATTTGCGGATGGCAGCGGTACATGAACGCTTCCATCATGAACACATGGTTCGCCAGCGCGGCCTCGAACATGGCCATGGCCTCGGGGTGGTTCATGCCCATCGGCTTCTCGCACAGCACATGCTTGCCGGCCTCGGCGGTTTTGATGGCCCACTCGGCGTGGCTGGGGTGCGGCGTGGCGATGTAGATGGCCTCGACTTCGGGATCGGCCAGCAGTGCTTCGTAGCTGGCGTGCTGATGCGGCTTTTGAATGCCAAATTCCTTGCCGAACGTCTCGGCTCCCTCTGCGCTGCGGCTGCCGACAGCCACTAGCTTGCCGGTGGTGCTGGCTTTTACGCCGCGCGCGAACGTCTTGGCGATGCCGCCGGTGGCAAGAATGCCCCATTTAAGTTTTGCCATGTTTATAGAAATGCTCCTGAAGGTGTAGCGTTTAAAGTCTAGAGTCCAGACTCTAGACATCAGACTCTCTAAATCGCGTGGTCAATTATGCGAGAGTTTGAGCCATAAACCAAATGTGCAGCGTCGCGGCGGGCGTATGCTTCTGTTTTTGCTGTCGCCGCGTGCGGCAGTTTTTTAATTTTGCATTCTTTGCATTTATAGCAAGAGGTACAACAAGTGAGACCTACAAAATCTCGACCCTGGTTTACGCGCTTTGCCAAGTGGACGGCCCATGCGTCCGGCCGACCCATCACCTTTATGGGTGCTGCCATGATCATTGTGATCTGGCTTGTCACCGGCCCGCTATTCAAGTTCAGCGACACCTGGCAACTCGTCATCAACACCAGCACCACCATCATCACGTTCCTCATGGTGTTCCTGATTCAGAATACCCAGAACCGGGACTCTGAGGCGACCCAGATCAAACTGGATGAGCTCATTCGCGCCGTGGGTGGCGCGCACAACGCACTGCTCGACCTGGAAGAGCTGGAGGAAGTGGAGCTGGATCTCATTCGGATGAAATACCGCAAGATTGCCGAACGGGCTAGAACCAAGCTGCACGAGGGCCTGATTGATACGGATGCATCTGACTACGAAGAGGATGAGGCAGACCCGCCAAAATAGATCTCGGGGGAGCGTCGTCGCCACTTTCAAAAAGTTATGCCCAAATTTCGCGTTTGCCGCTTGACATAGAACTAATGTTCGGTAGAATCTTTTTAGAACAAAGGTTCATATGAGGCAGACCTCGACACAGATCAGAAAAATTTGAGTCGTGTTGGTTGTGGCTGGGTCTGGATCAGTGGAGCAGGAAATGACGAACACAGGCAATTTGCCAGAGTCGCAGCGCCGCATTTTAGATTTCATCATGCACTACGTGGAGCAGAATGACGTGCCACCCACGATTCGCGAAATTCAAAAAGGGGCCAGCATCAGCTCGACCTCGATGGTGAGCTATCACCTCAAGGCGCTGGAGCGTGCGCAGTTGCTCAGCCGCTACGAACGGCGTTCGCGTGGTGTGGTCATCACCCATGCCGGCCGCGTCAATCCGCGCGAGATGATGAACGTGCCCATTGTGGGCCGCATTGTCGCCAGCCAGCCGGCTCCCACACCTGATGCAGATGCGTTGGCCGATGCCGAGAACTCTGTGCAGATTGCGCGCAGCATGGTTGGCAACGCCGAAGACCTGTATGCGTTGGAAGTGCAGGGGAACTCGATGATCGATGCGCTGATTAATGAGGGCGACATCGTGGTCATGAGCAAGGGTGCCGAGGTGCGCAACGGCGATCTGGCCGCCATCTTCCTCACCGACCGCAACGAGTCCACTTTGAAGCGTGTCTTCTTCGAGGGCAAGCGGCTGAAGCTGAAGCCTGAGAATCCCACCATGAAGCCGTTCTATGTAGATGCGCGCAATGCCCAGATTCAGGGCAAAGTGCTGTGCGTGATTCGCCGGATCTAAATAGACCCACATGAAATGCCGTTGAGGCGAAACTTTAATTTCGCTTCAAACCCCTTTCCGAACGACCTGTCTGATTGAGACGCAACTGAATAAGCTGCGTCTCAATTTTTTTTGCTTTGTGCCAGGTGTTTGGACAGAAATTCTGCCCACCCAAAGGAGATCGACTGTGCAAAGTAAGTCTGCCGGTGTCAGCGCGTATCTGGAGGAAGTGCCCGCCAGCCGCGCGGCCCAGCTGAAGAAGCTGCGTGAAACCTGCCGCAAATTTTTGCCGGGTTACCACGAGAGCATGGATTACGGCATGCCGTGCTATGCCAAAGACGGCGTCGTCGAGGTGGCCTTCGCCAGCCAGAAGAACTACATCTCGCTGTATATCCTGAAGCAGGATGTGGTCAAGACCAATAAGGCCGCTCTGGCCGGTGCCGATGTCGGCAAGGGCTGCATTAAATACGCCAAGCCCGACAAGATGAACTTCGAGGTGATCGCCAAGCTGTTGCAAGACACGGCTGCGTCACCGGTGAGGCCGTTTTAGTTTTGCTAATCACGTGCAACGTTTCGGAGACCCCCGACCCCTAACGGGGAGTCGCTGATGAAGTCAGCGACTCCCCTTTAGGGGTCGGGGGTCTCCGAAGCATGACCACAAACAAAACCTATGCTTCAACAAACATTACAACTCAAAGCCGGCGACGAAACCGGCAGCGCCTATCTGGCGGCACACACCAACGGTGGCCCGGCCGTACTGGTGCTGCACGCGTGGTGGGGGCTCACGCCGGTGTTCAAACGCCTGTGCGACCGTCTGGCAGAAGCGGGTTTTGTGGCGCTAGCCCCTGATCTCTACGCCGGCCGGACCGCCAGCACCATCGCCGAGGCCGAAGCGTTACTCAACCAGCGCAATACGCCGCACATGCAGGCATTGGCGGTTGAAGCTGTGAAAATTTTGCGCAACCATCCTCTTCACACAGAGCACGGCAAGATCGGCGTCATCGGGTTTTCGCTGGGTGCGGCATGGGCTGTCTGGCTGGCGAGTGAGCTTGCTCCAGACGATCTGGCTGCTGGTGTGCTGTTCTACGGCATAAGTGATGGCAACTTTGCGCGCATCAAAGCCGCTATCCAGGGCCATTTTGCCGTGGGCGACGAGTGGGAGCCGGATGAAGGCGTGCAGCACATGGAAGCTGAGTTGGTGAAAGCCGGCGTCGCCACTGAGTTCCATCGCTACACCGGCGTGGGTCACTGGTTCTTCGAGGACGACAAACCCGACCACTACAACGCGCCGGCCGCCCAACTGGCCTGGGATCGCACCCTTACCTTTCTGCGCCAGCACGTAAACTAACTTAACTCTGTCTTCTGAAATTCTTTCTAGGAGCTTCATGGCAAAACTAGATGCAATCGGTATCGTGACTCAGGATATGGCCGCGGCCCTGCGCTTTTACGGCCTGTTGGGCGTGGCCGTTCCCACCGATCAGGCTCATGAACAACATGTCGAGGCCGTGCTGGATAACGGCCTACGAATCATGTGGGATACGCAGGCGCTGGCATTGAGCATTGATCCCAATTGGGTCAAGCCGGTCGGCCAGCGCAGCTCACTGGCTTTTCTGTGCGAGAGCCCGGCTGATGTGGATGCAACCTATGCAAGCGTGATGGCCGCCGGCTTTGAAGGTCACAAAGCGCCGTGGGATGCGTTCTGGGGCCACCGCTATGCCGTGGTCACCGACCCCGACGGCAACCACGTGGATTTATTTGCGGCGCTGTAGCGCAACCGTTTGGCCTTACACTTGCGGGACGTATGCCGCAAACACAAACAGGTTACGCGCCGGTTCACCGCGGCGAATTGTTCTACGAAGTCAGCGAAGATCTCTCGGCTGGCAAATTGCCGCCCATCATATTGCTCCATGCCGGCATCTGCGACATGCGCATGTGGGACGAGCAAATGATTGCCTTTGCCACCAAATACCGTGTGGTGCGCTATGACTTGCGCGGCTATGGCCAAAGCAAAACTCAAAGCACCGAGTTCTCCAACCGCCAGGATTTGCTCGATGTGATGAACCTTTTGGGCATCGACAAAGCCGTGCTGATTGGGGCCTCACGCGGTGGCACCATTGCCGTGGACTTTGCGTTGGAGTTCCCCGATCGGGTTAGCAAGTTGATCACGGTGTGCTCCGGCCCCAGCGGTGTCGAAATTCCCGAGAGCAAAGTCAAGCCTGCTGACAACGAGTTCTTCGCCAAAATGGATGAGCTTCACGAAGCCCAGCGCTGGGACGAGCTGTGCGAGCTGGAGATTCAAGCCTTTGTCGATGGCATTGGCCAGCCGCCTGATCGAGTGCCCCTGGCGCTGCGCGAGCGCATCTACGCGATGAACTTCAACAACTTCATGCGCCGTGGCTTCGACGGCAAACCCGCCGCGCAGCAACTGAAGCCACCCGCCGCCGGCCGATTGCATGAGATTCACGTGCCGACCCTGGTCATGATCGGCGATCTGGATCCATCGGGCTCGATTGCCTCGGCCCAATATCTGGCCGAACACATTCCTGGCGCACTGGAGTATTCCATCGAGGACGTGGCCCATCTTCCCAACGTCGAGAAACCCGATATGTTCAATGTGCTGGTCATGCGCTTTTTAGAGGCAACCTGAAAATGAAAACCGATGAACTGTTCGCGGCCATCAGGGCGGGCGACGCGGAGCAAGTGCGCGCGTTGCTGGCTGAAGACCCGGCCCTGGCAGGTGCAAAGGATGCTGACGGCACCAGTGCTGTGTTGGTCGCTACTTATCACGGCCACGGCAAACGTGATATTCAAAGGATCATCCTGGCCGCCAAACCCACCCTCAGCGTGTTCGAGGCTGCGGCCGTGGGCGATGAGGGGCGGGTGATGGAATGGGTGCGCGCCCAACCTGAGCTGCTGGATGCCTACTCGGCCGACGGTTTTACGCCCCTGCAACTGGCCAGCTTTTTTAGCCGGGCCGATGGGGTGAAGTTTTTGCTGGCGCGCGGAGCCAATGCCAACAGCGTTTCGCGCAACCCGATGAAGCTGATGGCGCTGCATTCATCCGTCGCGGCCAATCACATTCCCATCACCAAACTATTATTGGCCAATGGGGCCGAGGTGAATGCGCGGCAGGAAGGCGGCTTTGCACCCATTCACGCGGCCGGTCAAAATGGCAATGTGACCATGATTCAGTTACTGCTGGAGTGGGGGGCCGATCCCGCGTTGAAAACCAACGAAGGCAAGACCGCCCACGACTATGCGACCGAAGGCGGCCACATCGAGGCCGCGCTGGCACTGGAACGCATCAGCCGGCTCACTCAAGATGGCACAGACACCAACTGAAGTTGGGTTGGCATCGTGGCTGAAACATGCAAATGAGTTAAGCTAACGGCTTATAACAGGGAAGTCTCTGACTATCCACGTCATTCCCGCGAACGCGGGAATCCAGGCGTAACCCCAACCCGACTCTAGATCAAGGTTCTGGATTCCCGCGTTCGCGAGAATGACGGGTGACACAGCAACTTCCCCTTTGACTTGATTCACTAAAACGCAATGGCCAAAAAGCATTCCACCGCCACCGTCGTTGTCACGCGCCAGATTGCCGCACCGGCCAGCGACCTCTATCGCATGCTCACCAACAGCAGCGGCCTGCGCGAGTGGTTTTGTGATGTGGCCACGACGGAGCCGCATGTGGGCGGCCGGCTCTACTGTGCGTGGTTGAATGGCGATGCGTTGATGGGCCAGTTTGAAACATTGACGCCGGGTAAGAAAATGGTGATGGCGGTGCGCGCATTCGACGACGATACTGATCGCTCCACCGTGACGGTGACGTTGTGCGAGAAAGCCGGCGTTACCACAGTCAAGCTCAGTGATACCAGCGATGGCCGGCGCTGGGTCGAACTCGAACACATCGTCGAGCACGCCTGGGAAGAAGGGTTGGACAACCTCAAAAGCGTGGCCGAGACCGGCGAGGATTTGCGTATCACCCAACGGCCGATGTTGGGCATTCTCATGGATAGCTTCGATGCGGCCGTTGCTCAAAAGCTGGGCGTGCCGGTGAAGGCTGGCGTTCGCCTCAGCAGCGTCATCGACGGTCTCGGCGCGCAACAGGCCGGCCTGGCCCACAACGATGTCATCGTCCGGCTCGATGGCCAGCCCACGCCCGATCTCAACGCGCTCGATGCCATCATGCGCACCCATCAGGCCGGCGACACGCTCAAAGTCGTGTTCTATCGCGGCCCTGAAAAGCGCACTGTGCAAATGACGCTTTCGCCTCGCCCGCTCGCACCCTTGCCGGCCAGTGCCGCCGAATTTGCCGATGCGCTTCAGAAGACCTATACCGATGGCGACAAAGCGTTAAAGGCGCTTTTGAAAGGGGTGACGGATGCCCGGGCCGAACAGAGGCCGTCGCCGGATGAGTGGAATACCAAACAGGTGCTGGCCCATCTGATCTGCGGCGAACATGCCATCCAGTGGTGGATCGGCACCCTGCTCGGTGGGCAGGAGCCGCATCAGGACGATTGGGAGGGCAACCAGACCCTGGTCGTGAATGCCAAAGTCGCAGCCTATGGCACCTTGAAGCGCCTGCTGGACGAACTCATCGCCAGCGAGGCCGGCACCGTCTCTCTCGTGCGCTCGCTGCCGGATGCCTTCGTGGCGCGCAAAGGCACCTTTCGCCGGCTGTATGCGCAGTTGAATCCGTGGACCGGCCACGCTCGCGAACATCTGGACCAGATCAAAGCGGCGCTAGGCAGTTCGGCATAAACTCCAGCCACGATGAGTAACGCGAATGACAGTTGGGTGCAGATGTTGCCGGGCGTGCGACGGCGGATTGTGGCCGATGGCGAGAAGCTCATGCTGGTCGAGGTGCATCTGACGCAGGGCTCGGAAGTGCCACGCCATCAGCATGTGCACGAGCAAACCAGCACCGTCCATACCGGCAAATTGCGCTTTGTGTTTGACGACGAGGAAGTCGATCTGGAGCCCGGCCAGGCCGCATTCATGGCCGCCAACCGGCCTCACAAAGTCATCGCCCTGGCCGACACCATTGCCTTCGATGCCTTCAGCCCGCCGCGCGAAGACTTTCGCGGCAGCCATCTGGATCCTGGCATATACGGTGGCGCGGCGCAGAAGTAAGAGCGTGGCGTGGACGTAAAGAACACGCGTGAAGCTTTTGGAAGGTTCGATCCACTGCGCAAGCCAACTGCCAACAGCCAGCCGCTACTTCTGCACCATCGCCGAATACACCCGATAAATCACGGTCTTGGGGTCGATCTCGGCCTGGGCGGCGTAGCCTTCGTACCACGCTTGCGCGTTGCCGGCCGCATCCACCGCGCGCACGCGGAACTCGTAGCGGCTGCCTGGGTTGCCGATGAACAGGGTGCTGGAGGCTTTGATCCCCGTGGCCACGGTCACCCATTCGGTTGGCGACACCGGGGCATACGTCATCAGCGGCACCACCGTGGTGTACGAGATCACTTCGGGCAGCATCACTTCCTGGGTAATCTCTTCCGAGCCCGAGAGCACCAGTTGATAGCCCACCTTCACGCCTTCCTGATTGGATACAGAAATCGTGTATTGGGTGGTTGCGCGCACCACTTCGCGCGCCTGCACATCCACATGGTCGATGCCGCTGAGGGTGTCGGTGGCCCACCAGGTCAGCTTCACGGCCGGCAAATCCCCTGTGACCGTGAATGGAGGCTGAAACACTGGCGCGTTGCCGGGATCAGTCAGCACCATGGCCTGGACATTCGAGTCGCTCAACACCTCGGTGCCGCGCAGGTCGCCGTTGATGTTTTGCAACGCATACGACTGTGGAGACGCCGCGCTCTGCAACTCGCTCTGCGATACCGTCTTGGTTTGGGCCAGCTGCATCTGCGCCCACGGCGGCGTGCGATCGAGCAACAGCTCACGCGGTGCCGTGGCTTCGCTGCTGACCGTGCCGTCGCTGGCCACCACGCTCCACCAATATTTGCCATCTTCGGGCAGAGTCACGATCCATTGGGTGTCGGCCATCCAGTCGCTGGTGGCACGCCAGGACGTTTTCACATCGCCCACCTGTTGCACGCCGTCATCGCGCCAGACGGTGACAAAGAATTTGCGGCCCTTGTCGGTGTTGTCCACATCGCCGGCATCGGCCCACATGAGGGTGGCCGTCGGCGTCTGGGTCCACGTCGGCACATTGGCTTGCAGCACAATCGGCATGTTGGGCGGCAGGTTGCCAAAGTCGATCTGGGCAAAGCCCTGGCGCGCGGCGTATTCCACCTCCACGCGATGCAACCCCGATGTGGCGTGAATCGTCGCCTCGTGCTGAATTAAAACACCCATGGAGTCCCACTCGTCCAACTCCAGCTTGCCATCCATCCACAGGCGCAGGCCGCCCACGGCTTCGATGTTGAACACAAACTCGCCCTCGGTCAGCGCAAAGATGCGCGTCCAGCGTGAGGTGAACTCGCGGCCCATGCCGGGAGCGGGCGCGCTGCCGTTCCAGCGGAAATTGAGGCTGGAATCGCCACGCACGGCCATGGCCGGGTAGTTGAGCGCGTCGTTATTGAAATACTGGCCCACCCACGAGGTGAAAATGCTGGGCACAGACTCGGCTTCGGGATATTGAGCCAGGGCCAGCGGCGACAATGCCCGCGCACTGTTGCGGTTCAACCGCAGCGCACCCAGCGTTTCCGGGTCGGGAATCAAATGCCGCTTGCCGTTGGTGACCAGATACACGCGCTCATCGAGTTCAGATTTGACAAGCAGCGGCCCGCGCCAGATGAAGCGAATGGCATCGGCAAACACCTGACGCACGTCGTCGTCGCCGGTTTTGTTGCCCAGATAGACGCTGCCCTGCGTGCCGCGCACAAACGGGAACGCACCCAGCGACATCCAGCCCGGCAGCGCATCGTGTTGCGAGCGGCGCAACAGGTTCAACCCTTCGGCGTGATTAATCTTATACGTAACGAATTGCGAGGCGATGTTGTCCGTATCGGTGATGGGCATATAGGCCAGCACATCCCAGATGCCATCGAACGGCAAGTCCGGCGTCCAGCGCGCCCACTCGGTGTCATCGGCTGGGCCAAAGTTGCTCGGCTCGGTGCTGGCCAGCGAGCGCGCCATGCCGTTGTAGCCGCCGGTGTCGGTCAATACCCAGCTGGCGGATGAGGTAAAGCCGTATTCGCTGTCGTCGAGGATGAACTCGTAGGTGATTTGGGGGATTGTCACCGCACTGGTGGGGACACGGGTTGATCCGGGTAGGGAACCCAGCACGGGCGGATTCAGCGCGGCCTGAT
This sequence comes from Thermoflexales bacterium, assembly GCA_038213625.1. Classification (GTDB taxonomy): domain Bacteria; phylum Chloroflexota; class Anaerolineae; order J036; family Brachytrichaceae; genus JANMVQ01. The sequence goes on along the minus strand of JBBQST010000004.1, from coordinate 5,108 downwards.
TCTGGAGCGCACTCAGACCCGCCGGCACCACCGTCACCATGGCAAAGCCGGTGTATCCCTGCCCAAATTCCAGCTCGGTGTCGATCTTGTGCCACAAATTAGGCCGCACGATCATCACCTGCCGGCCGTTGTTGGTGTCGTAGCCCATGACGGTGGCGGCGTGGCTGCCCCACGGCGAGCTCTCGAATGCGCCGATGATGGGCCGACCCGCGTCAATCTCGGCCTTCACCTGCTCAAACGTGGGATTGGGAATGGCCGTGAGATTGAAGTCGTAGCCGCGCTCGGTGAGGAAGGTGCGATAGCCGGTGACTATGTCGTTGATCTCGTAGCCGCTATCGCTGGGTTTGCCATCCCCATTCACCGTGTTGTAGCAAAACAGATTGGGAAACAGCTCGCGCAGACGGGCCAGCGTGCCATTTTCATCGCCGTTCCACAGGTTGGGGAAGCCGCGCGCGGCCCAATATTTGGCGATGCTGGCCGATGCAATCGTAAAGCAGCCCGGCCAACACCCATCGGTGTCGCACGAGCACTGCCAGATATTGCTGTTTTGAGGAATGATGTCGTTGGGCACATCGCCCAACACCACCCGCGCGCCAGCCTGTTTTTGCGGCGCTTTGGGTGCCTTGGCCGACTGATTCTGAATGAAAGCCGCTTCCGGATCGGAGCGGAGCGCGAACACAGCCGGCCCGCCCACCACACCCGACACCACTGCCGATAGGCAAGCGATGAGGCGTAATAACTGGATGGAGAGTCGTTTTTGAGCCGGCGAAGTGCGCATTCGTGTCGAGATTATAGCGATCTGCCGCGCTTTTTAGTAATTTGGATTTAACAGACTTTGGGAGGAGATATGTGCTTGTTAGTAGCCGTGTATCAGGCGACAGTTGGGTAGGGGTGAGCCGGGGGCATGACGTCGCCTTAACCCACCGGCTCTTTGAAATCGTAAAAGTTGCCGTCCACCTGCCAGCGGGTGCCGTCGGCGTCGCACACCATTGCATCCCCATCACGGCGAAGCGGCTGGCCAGACTTGGGGCTGCAAAACAGGGTCTCGGGCGAGGTGAGCTTGGCCGGTGCCACAGCGGTTTGTTGGGCCGCGCTCGGCGTGGTGTTCTGGGTGAACACGCTGGGCGAGAACAGCCCCAGGCCGGCTGTGCCCTGCAACGACTTGTCCAGACTTACCATGGTCTTGAGCGGCAGCACGCGTTTGAAGAAGCCGGCGCGCAGATACGACACCGATAGCTTTTGCTGGGTCTGAAAGCCGGCTTGCTTCAGTTGTTCGAGCATCCATTTTGGATGAAAATCGAAGTTGAGTTTGACGAATTCCACCGGCTCGGGGGCATATGGGCTCCACGTTTGCCGGCCCAGCGCGTAGCGGGCCATGGACTTGATGTTGCGCTTGTTGGCAAACTCCAGCACGAACGTGCCACTGGGCATGATGACGCGGCGAATCTGGGCCAGCACGGCCGGCACATCGGCGATGTGGTGGATGACCCGGATCATGGTGGCGGCAGTGAGCGCGCCGGTCACAAAGGGTAACTGATACAGATCGGCCGCCACGAACTTGAAGCGCGGATCGTGCCCCCAGGTCTGGCGAGCCTGCTCCAGCAACGAACGCGAATAGTCGAGCAAAATGATGTCGTCGTAGCCGGTGTAGAGGTCGGCCAGCCGGCCAAAGCCCGCGCCAAACTCGGCCACCCGTGCGCCGCGTGGCGGCAGGAGCTGCCGAATGGCAACGCGCTCCACCCCATCTTCATAGGCCCGGTCGGCATTCTGCCAAAACCGCGTCTTATAGTCGGAGCCTTCGTAGTCACAAATCGTGGTCATAGTAGTAGGTTGCGGTTGGCTGCTGGCAGCTAGCAGCCAGCCGCTCAGGGTTTTGCTTGCAATGCCTCCACGGCCGCCGCAATCACAGGGTCATTCTCGTCGGTCATCTCGTCCCACGCGGCACCGACGCTGATATCGGGTCGCAGGCCCACGCCTTCCCAGCCGGTGCCGTCGGGCAACACAAAGGTCTCCTCGGCAATCCAGGCAATCGAGCCATCGTCAAAATCGTGCCGCAACAGGGTTTCGATATTGCCGGCGCTGGGTTTGCCGGCCAGCCGGGCACGGCCATTGGCCTGCAACGCGCCTGCATACACCTCGGCGTAGGAGGCGGTCGCCGGCCCAATCAGCACCACCAATGGCACCGTTTGCGAGTTGCCAATGGATTGCGAGCGAATGTTGATCTTCTGGCGGGTCTCGGCGCGGTTGACCAGGCTACCCATGGTGCCGCGGGTGAAGAAGCTGAGGGCGGTGCTGAGCTGGGGATACGAGCCGCCGCCGTTGATGCGCATATCCACCACCAGGCCGTCCAACCGGCCGCCACCCTGTTTCATCAGCGCGCGCAAGGCATCGCGCATGCGCCGGCCCATGTTGGTCTCGAAGAACGTCGGCACCAGCATGTAGCCGATACGGCTGGGTGGCGTTGGCGTGCTGCTGGTGGTGGTTTGAACCGGGGTCGGCAACATGCGGTAGATGATGCGTTCGCGCGCCACCACCGGACGCCGAATAATCTCGACTGTGCGTGGGGGCTGGCCGGGCGTGCGTACCTTCAACGTCACCGGTGTGTTTTCAGGGCCGCGCATCAAATCATCCTGCGACTCGCCCTCGGCATTCACCGATGGCTCGCCGTCAATTTCGAGGATGTGATCGTGAGGCTTCAAGCCGGCCTGCTCGGCAGGGCTGGCGGCATACACGCTCAAGATGTAGATATACCCGCGCACCCGGTTCAGCTCAACATAGATGCCGATGCCGACGTATTCCTGATCGCCGGCATATTCCTGCTCTTCATCCAGCGCTTCATCGGGTGAAAGATAGATGGAGTGATCGTCTTTGAGGTTGTCGACCAGTTCACGCATCAGATCGTAGAACGCGGCAGCGGTCATGCCCTCGCGAATTTGAGCTTCGATGGCAGGCCGGGCGGCCGCCCAGTCATAGCCATTGAAATCGGGGTAGACGTAGCTGTCGTTGACGGCGTCCCACAACTGTTCGAAGACGCGCAATTGCTCCTCGACCGTGGTCGCTTGCAACGCCGCTTCGGACACAGTCTGGCGCAATAGGGCCGCGCCAGAAGCCACTGGCCGGGGCCGGGGCGGCAACGAAATGGTGGCAGCGGCTGTGTGCGCAAACGGGCTTGTCAACAGCACCGACACGAGAACCATGGCCGTGCACCTGCCAAGTGCGGTGCGAAGGGTAGGTGGGTTCAGCCGGTGCCATTTCATAGTCAGTCCTGCGCGCTTAATCCAAAAATTCAAGCACATCGCGCAGCCGCTTTACGCGCGTGGCATTGAAATCGACAAAGACATTGCGATGGTCAATCAGCACCGAATCCATATTGACGCCGCGCGCGCCTTCGACATCGGCATAGTAATTGTCACCTACATACAGCACCTGATCCGGCTCCAACGCGCTGGATGCGCTCACGGGTTCCGACTCATCCACGGGCAGAGTGGCGACGGCGGCCGAAGCGACAGTAGCGGCGGAGATCACGGCTGGGGTCTGGGTTGAGGCCAGTTCGGCCACGAATGGCTGGGCCATTGCCAACGCCTTGAGGAAGATGCCGGCATGTGGCTTATAGATGCCGGCCTGGCCACCGGACAGCGTAAAGTGAAAATACTCTGCCAGTCCATACTTTTCCACGAGGGGCATCAAATCTTCCTCGCGGTTGGATACCAGGCCCAGAATGTAGCCGCGCTCGCGCAGTGTTTTGAGCACCACGCGAGAATCGGCAAAGATTACATCGACTGGATCATACTCATCGAACAGGTCGTTGATCTGGGCCGCACACGTATCCGCGTGTTCGACCCCAATGGCATTCAGCAAATACTGGTTGTAGTTGACCCAGAACTCGCGCTTGTCCCAGCGAGCCATGTCCTCGTCTACCTGGCGGCCGCCCCAATAGCGGTGCGCCTCACGCTCTAATGCGGCCATCTGGGCTTTGTCGAGGGTGATACCCACGCGGCCGGCAAACTCAGTAAACGCTTCCCACCCCTCGGGCAGGCTGGCACGCAGGGTGCCGTCGAGATCGAATAAAATAGCGACGTACTTGCTCATCTTGCTTATAACCAGGGGGATGCACACTGAAGATGCAACAGATGCCACAGATGCAGCATAGATAGCCAATCCCTAAAAAGCACTGCCAATCGCGTTATTTGATGCAAATTCAACCTGAAACAGACTCAGACGGAATCGTGAGAATCGTGCATTGGATGGAGTGCGCCTGTGCGGCGCGATGTTACCATAGCAAATAATCGTATTGTGGAGGCAAATTCTCTTTGAAAACCCCAAACTCAACTACTCAATTGAAACTTCAATCGACACCAAAATCAATGGCCCTTTCGACTCAAACGACCTCATCCATGGGGTCAAACTCACGCCTATGGATGGCGTGCTTGCTGAGTGTGCTGCTGGTTCTGTTGTCGGGGTGCAACGCGCTCAACACGGTCACCAATATGGCAACAGGCGGCGGTGCCGGCACGGTGGCTTCGTTGTGGAGCGATGTGCCGCCACTGGATGGCGCGACCAAGGCCGACTTGCAGTTGCCCGTTTTTGCCCAGGTCATCATCCGGGCCATGGCGCAGGGCAAAATGGACTTCATCGCCTACACCAGCACTAAAACCGCCAAGGAAGTAGGGGAGTTCTACACGGTCGATCTGATGAAGGCGCAGGGTTGGACCCAGCAGATGACGCCGTGCACGACTTCGGAAAGCAGCGGCCAGTCGTTCACCATCTGCGCGTTTGGCAAGCAAACCAACGGCAAGCAGGAGATCGTCGCCCTTGTCGCCGCGCCCGATACGGCCACCAAACTCACCCAGATTTATTACGTCCGAATCGATACGTCCAGCACCCCGGCACCGACGCAGTAGCGGCTTTGGATTTTATACTTCAGGCACACTCCAGTCGTCTGTCAACGCAAAAACTTTACATAGCCACGTCATTCCCGCGCAGGCGGGAATCCAGGCCTCGATCTACTGTTGTGTCGGGGTTACGCCTGGATTCCCGCTTGCGCGGGAATGACGTGGTTACGTAAAGTCTTTCCCTTGACCCACTACTTGGGTCTAGACTTCTTTGGG
>JBBQST010000003.1:0-35213 GCA_038213625.1 Thermoflexales bacterium | reverse complement strand
CGGCGGCGTTTTTGGGTTTTTTTTATTTAACCCGTCCCGCCGGCCGGTACCCCCCCCTAGGTTTTTTTTGTTGGGGTGGGTGTTCTTCGGACCCTCGTCTCTCCTACCTCGTCGTTTCAAATCGCGGCCGGCAACAAGTTCTCCAGGAAGCCGAATGCGCCCAGCCGTTTGCGAATGTCGCTGTAGCCGCGTTCGCCGCGCACGATTTTGCACACGGCACCCCACATCGGCGTCCAACGGCGCGGCAGCGAGTAGCACAGTTTGGGTGCCCACAGGTAGATGTGCGCCCAGCGGCGGGCCGAGATGAGATCGGGCATGAGTTCGGTGTCGACTAGGCTTTCGTAGCGCTCGGAGGCGGAGACGACGGACGGAGGACGACGGACGACGGCAGGATTGGCGTCGTTACCGGTGATGGCCTGGGCGGCAAGCTGGCCGCTGCGCACGGCCCAGTAGATGCCCTCGCCGGTGAAGGCTTCCACCAGGCCGGCGGCATCACCGATCAGCATGGCGCGGCCTTTGTGAATGGGCGAGCCGACTTTGCGCAGGGGCAGCACGTAGCCAAAGTTTTTGCGCACGCGCTCTTGCCTGGGCACGCGCAGTTTCAGGTGATCGGCGTCATAGCGCTTGAGTTGTTGGCCGTAGTCGTCGCCAAAGGCAATGCCGCCGACGCCGACGTTGAGGTGGTCGTCTTTGGGGAATATCCAGCCGTAGGAGGCGCGCAACGATCCGAGATCGAGCGCCATTTTGTCGCGCCAATAGTCAGCGACATCAGCCTGCACTTCCACTTCGCTCTCGACGCCGGGCATGCGCTCCACATCTTGCATGAGGCCGAGTGTGCGGGCCACGGTGCCAGTTGCGCCATCGGCTCCAATCAACCAGTCGGCAGTGAACGTCCCGCCGTTGGTTCGCACGGTGGCGGTGTCATCAGTCACCTCAAGCGATTCGACTTTGGTGTCGTCCATGAGTTGCGCGCCGACACCCACGGCCTGCTCGGTGAGGTAGTTGTCGAACACGCTGCGGCGGGTCATATAGACCAGCGGCTTGTCGCTGTGCAGCTCCACCGGCGCGGCCATCTTGTATGAAAAGACCACGGTATTAATCGTGCGCTCGACGGTGGGCGTGATATCGAAGGGCAGGCACTGAGCGACTTTGTAGGTAACGCCGCCGCCGCAGGTTTTGTGGCGCGGCAGCTTTTGCTTCTCGATGAGCAGCGTGCGTGCGCCGGCCTTGGCGAGATCGTAGGCGGCGCTGGCTCCGCCGGGGCCGGCACCGATGATGATGGCGTCGTAATGGGTTACTGACATGGGAAATTGGGTTGGCGTGGTTGCTGAATCGTAATCGTAGACGTAATCGTAGACGCAGACGATTACGTTTACGTTTACGTGAACGATTACGTCTACGTCTACGATCACGCAGTCGCCCATGATTCTACTCAGCGGTAAGATCAAACCCGCATGGCTGAGCTAACGACGCCGGAAGACGGCATGACCCTTACACGGGATACGAAGTTTGCGCCGGGGGTGTATTACCTGCCCAACGGCATCGAGATTGGGGCCGATGGCATTACGCTGGACGGCAATGGCGCGCTGTTGGTGGGTGCGGCCTCGTTGGCTGAGCGGAGCCGAAGCCACCAACGCAGCCGCGGCGTGCGGGTGAATCAAAAGCTGAGTGTGACGTTGCGCAACCTGAATGTCGAGCGCTTCTATCACGGCATCTGGGTCAACGCCAGCGCCAACATTCGCGTGTTGAACTGCCAGGTGACGCGCACCCATGAGATCGCCGGGCAGGATGTATTTCTCGATGTGTGGCTGGATCGCACTGAGGCCTACGGCGGCGGCATCTTCTTTAGCGGCATCAAGGATAGTTTCATCGAGGGCAACGATGTGCAGCACCAGCAGAACGGCATCATGCTGTATGGCTGCAACAACGTCGAGATCGTGCGAAATAACGCGTCGTTCAACAGCGGCTACGGCATCCTGCTCTACGAGAGCAGCCAGAATACGGTCGATCACAACATCGCCGACTATTGCAGCCGGATGTATCACAGCAGCAATTGGGACGTGGTGAAAGATGTGGCTGAGTTCAAGTATCACAACGGCGGCGATGCGGCCGGGTTGGTGATGATGTCGAGCTCGTCGCGAAACACGGTGACGAACAACAAACTGCGCGGCGGCGGCGATGGCGTATTCCTGGGCGGGTTTCACAAGGATCAAATTAAAGTGCCGTGCAACGATAATGTCTTTGAGAACAACGACGGCAGTTGGAGCCCCAACATCGCATTCGAGGCCACGTTTAGCGAGCGCAATATTTTTAGGAACAACCGGGCCGACAAGTGCAAATATGGCTTCTGGCTCGGCTACAGCAGCCACACCACGGTCGAGAATAACTCGATCAAGGACAACTGGTTGGCCGGCGTCGCCATCGAACACGGCCACCACAACACGATTGTGGGCAATACGTTCGAGCGCAACCGCGAGGGCGTGCAACTGTGGGTGGGCGCGCGGCCGGCGTTTATAGACTGGTTCCCAGAGAGTGCCGAGAGTCATGAGACGGCCATCAAAGGCAACACCTTTACGCGGCACGACATTGCCGTGCACGGCTGGTCGGCGTTGCGCGAAGGTCAGCCATCACTGGCGCGCTGTCATCATTTCACAGTGGTTGAGAACGAGCTGGCCGACAACCGCGTGGCCATTCAGTTCGAACGCGTGCGTGAGAGCAGCATCGCCAACAACCGCATTTTTGATAATGCCGAGGCCGGTATCAAACTCATCGGCAGCCCGGATGTGGCTGTGGCCGCCAATCAGATGGAACGCGTATAAACCGGAACCTTTGCAAATCTTGGGTTATTGAAAAGATCCGGATTTTAGACAGAATTTGTAACTGCTCAGCCCCAGATTTTGAGACAGGATTTATAGGATGGAAATCTGCTCCCAATCTTGTAAATCCTGTTCATTCTGTCCAAAATCCGATTCAGTTCAAAAGTCACGGCCGTGCCGCAATGGCAATATCGGCGAGTGCATATTCGTTTGCCGATGGCCCATCCAAGACCAGCCGCTCGAACGAGGGATATTGATACCAGCCGATGATCAACCGATACGGCCCCGGCGCGGCATCGGCGGGAATTTGAATGGCGCGGGTGTCGGTGATGATCTGGGCCGGTTGCCAGCCACCTGTCGGCATCGTCCCATTGGCAGGCGCGCTGTCGAATGCGGCAATTTGTGCGCCGGTGCTGCCGTCGGCCACCACCTGTCGCAGATGCACAAACACGGTGTAATCGGCCGCCGGTTTGCGCTCGGCCTGCCAGACCAGATCGAACACGACGGTGTCGCCGGCCACAAACTGGGTCGTGGACTGACGCAGCCCGATCAGCTTGATTTGTCCGCCGAAACCGACATCGCGCGGCTGCACCGCATCGCTGCCCTGCGCGGCGCGCTCTGCTGCGCCCAGGTCATACAGCGCCAGAGTGGCATCCTGAAAACCCTCGGACAACACCCGCACGCCGCGCGCGTTCAGGGCTTGCTCGGCCGTGTTGCGCGTTTGCAGCACGGTGGCCCAGCCGTAATTCACCAGCCATAGCCGGCCTTTGCCCTGTGCAAATTCGGCCAGCCCTTGCTGCACTTTGGGCGCATCATTGCTGAGCTCGGTGTTGTTCACGATCCAGGTGGGCAGGCCGGTGGGGCCGTAGTAGTCCATCAGCGGGAACTGGTCGCTGTTCACCAGCACGATGCCGTCTTCCGGGCGGGCCTGGGCTCGAATGGTCTGCACCAGCGCGCTATAGCGGCTTTTATACCAGCCCGCGTCGAACAAGGCGACGTTGCCGTAGAGGGCGGGAGCCAGCAGGCTGGCGGCCAGGGCGAGCCGGGTGAGGGCGGCTGGCAGCGGGCGGCTGGCAGCGAGTAGCCAGCCGCTCGCTGCCAATATCAGCGGCAGCAGTGCAAACAAAAAGTAGCGCGGATTGAAGTCGCCGACCAGGCCGGTGGATGCGGCGGTGGCCGAGACGATGGCGAATGAGGCGACGAGCCAGCCGGCGATCCATAAACCAACGAACTTGCTCCCACGCTTGCGACTGCGCGCAAATCCAATTAAGCCCAACACTGCCAGAAGGAACAACGCGATGGCGGCCGGTTCCAGCAATGCGTCTGCGCGCATGCCGAATAGCAAGCCATTCAGGCCACGGCCAAAATTCGTCACCACCTCGTCCCAGCGCGGCAATAAGCTGGCCCGGTTGGAGGTGGAACGCGCCAGGTAGCGCGATTGCAGGCCGAAGAACCAGCCGCCGAACAGCACGGCAATGCCAACGTGTGCAACCGCCCACTCGGCCAACCGCGAGACGCGGCTGCGCACATCCGGCAGCAGCGCAATGATGAGCAGGGCGGCGGAGTTGGCCAGCAACACGCCCACGGTGTAGAAGTGCGAGTAGAGCGCGCCGACCGAGCACAGCATATAGGCGATCCAGACCCAGGTGGTTTGCCGACGTGAGCGCAACGGATTGATGTGAAAGAGGGTGGGCCGGGCCAGCCACACGGCGCACAGCATGGCCCCACCGGCCAGCACCGCCGCCAACGCATACATACGCGCTTCCTGCTCAAAATAAATATTGATCGGGGACAGGGCCAGCACGACTGCGGCCAGCACACCGGCCTCGGCATTGGCCAGCCACCCGCCGATGCGGCCGGCGATAGCGACCAGGAGGACGCCGCTGCCGAGCGAGAGAAAGCGCACGCCAAATTCACTTTCGCCCCACAGTGCGCGGCCGATGCTGAGTAACAGGTGATACAGCGGCGGTTGGGCGTCGATGCCGGACATGAGGGTGAGCCAGCCCAGTTTGCTGGCCCAAACGGAATAGGCCTCATCGCCCCACAAACTGCGCAGATCGAGGTTCCACACGCCGAGGAGAAAGGCCAGAGCACAGCACGCGAGGAGGGCCATCTGGCCGATGCGAGTGGTGCGCGCGCGCCGGTGCGCACGTGCGCGAGCCGCGAGAATCATCGCCGCAAATCATACTCGGCTTTCAAAGCCGTTTTGGGCTCAGGCATCGATTTACGCACACGCCCGAGCGCGCCTGCTCGTGCCTGTGCTCTCAAGTAGAATGCCGCCTACTTAATTGTGATTTACATCGCGCTGCCCGCTTATAACGAAGCTGTTGCCCTGCCCCTGCTGATTGCCCGTATCGCCACCGTTTCTCAACAGTATTTCAACAACGAGATTCGTGTTCTGGTTGCCGACGACGGCAGCAAGGATGGCACGGCCGATGCTGCCCGAAGCGCGGCCCAGACCCATGGCGTCGAGCTCACCGTCATCTCGCACGAGGTGAATCGCGGCCTCGGCATGGCCATCAAAACCGCCCTCACCGAAGCGCTGGCACGCATGCCGCACGAGGACGACATCATCGTCACCATGGACTCGGACGACACACACCTGCCCGGCCTCATCCCCCGCATGGTGTCGCTGATTCGCGAGGGCAGCGATGTGGTCATCGCCTCGCGCTATCAGACCGGCGCGCGCATGGTCGGCATTCCCTGGTTTCGTCAGGCCCTCAGCATCGGCCTCAGCATTTTGTTCCGCATCGTGTATCCCATCCCCGGCGCGCGCGATTATTCCTGCGGCTATCGCGCCTATCGCGTGGGCGCATTGCGGGCGGCCGTGAACCGATTTGGCGACAGTCTGTTCACCGAACGCGGCTTCGCCTGCATGGTCGACATTCTCATCAAAACGCATGTGTGCGGCGCCATCGTGAACGAAGCACCCATGATCCTGCGCTATGACCGCAAACCCGGTGCCACCAAGATGCCCGTGCGCCGCACGATTGTGGAGACGTTCACTTTGCTGGGCCGCCGGCGCATTGGCAATATGAATTAGGAAGAATCGGATTTTGGACAGAATGACAAAATGCACATCAAAAGGGCTGGAGAATCTGTGTCCCATTTTGTTTATTCTGTCATTCTGTCCAAAATCTGTTCCGACGACTGGGCCGTTGTGTTTGACTACGTTAGTGTGTCAACGGCAACTCAATCATGAACACGCTGCCCACACCCAGCTGACTGGTGACCTGGAGCGTGCCGCCCATGGCCTGCATGAGCTGGATGGCGATGGACAGGCCGAGGCCATTGCCACACGACATGCCTGAAGCGGCGCGTTGCTGGTTGCCGCGATAGCCACGGTCGAACACATGGAGCAAATCATCGGGTGAAATGCCCACACCGGTGTCGCGTACGCTGATGCGAGCGTTACGCCCCTCAGTCTCCAGCGAGACCACGATCTGGCCACCGGCCGGGGTGAACTTGGCGGCATTATCGAGCAGGATCAATAGCACCTGCCGTAACGCGTCGGGGTTGCCCGCTGCCTGCACATCGCCTGCCACGGCCAGAAACAAGCGCCGGTCCTGCGCCAGCGCCGCCGCTTTGCGCGTCATCTCTTCTACCAACGGCTTGAGCGCAATAGGTTCGCAGCAAAAGTTTGGCTCGAGCGGTGCGCCGGGCAGCAAATTCGAATGCGCGCTGGCCCGTGCCACCATCATCAACTGGTTCACCAGCCGCGACATGCGTTCCACTTCGTCCACGGCATCGCGCAACACGGCTCGTCGATCTTCGTCGCTGAGGTTGCGTTGCAGCAGGCCCAGATTGCCGCGCACGGTCGTCAACGGGGCGCGCAACTCATGCGACACATCGGCCACAAAGGCTTGCTGGGCTTCGGCCAGATGATGGGTTTGTCGCAAGTCCAGCAGCATGGTGTTGAGCGAGGTCGCGAGTTGATGGAGTTCGCCATCAAACTGGCTGGGCTCGATGTGGGCGTTGAATTCGTGGTGTGCGGCCGAAGCGCGTATGGTTTGAACGATCCGTCGCAGGGGGTGCAGGCCATGTGCGGCCATGGCCCAGGTCAGCCCAAACACGATGGCCGTGGCCATACCGCTGCCGGCTACCAGCCAGTTGCGCAGGGTCACCATGCGGGCTTCCTGCGTCTCCAAGGGCCGGGCAATTTGCGCCACCGCAATCACATGGTCGTTTTGCACCACCGGCTTGTTGAAGATCAAATGCTGAGCCGGATCGCCCTCGCCATCTGTGCTGAAATCGGCGTTCACCACCTCGCTCCAATTTTTGCCCTCCAGCACCGCTGCAAAGCCAGCCTCGCTGAGGGGCAGGGCTTTGCCGTTGGAGATGGCATTTTGCAGGCGCCGTTTGATGCCGGTGGGTGTGCAGACTTCGGTGAAGGTGGAAATGCGGGTAATTGTGTCTTGTTGCGCAATGTCATAGGGGACATCACTGCGCTGCAAGAGATCGGTCGAGGCGATGAGTTGCGAGGCCTCAATGGCCATTTGAGACTCCATCGCATTCCGCTCACTGTCCGCGATGGCAGCATGCGTGGCCAGTCCAGTGACACCGAGGGCAATCGCCAGCACGATGCTAAACAGGATGGCCAGACGCAGCGGCAAATTCATCATCAGTTTTGTCTTGCGGGTTTTACTATAGCAAACGGAGCTAAGGGACTAAGGAACTAAGCGGATTCTTGATTTTGTTCTATCAACACTTCTCTCAGCACGTAGCCCACCCGGCGCACGGTTTGAATGATGCGCGGCTCGGCGGCTTCTTCCAACTTGGTGCGCAGGTAGCCAACATAGACTTCCAGCACGCTGTCGTCGCCGCCAAAATCATAGCCCCACACATCTTCCAGGATTTGCTCGCGCTTGATCACGACGTTGGGCCGTTGCATAAAATACTTGAGCAGATCAAACTCACGCGGGGTCAGAGAGATATTGCGGCTGCCCCGGCGCACCTCGCGCGTCTTGGGGTCCAGCGCCAGATCGCCAAAGCTGACCGGTCGGTCGTGCTGGGCCGGGTCGGCCCGCCGCAACAACGCTCTCACCCGCGCGATTAACTCTTCAGGCGCAAAAGGTTTAACCAGATAGTCATCGGCCCCACTTTTCAGGGCTTGCACTTTGTCGTCGATGGCGTCGCGGCCGGTCAGCATCAGAATGGGCGTTTGATCGGCCATACGCACGCGCTGAGTCACAGTCACGCCATCAAAGCCCGGCATCATCCAATCCAGCACAATCAAATCAGGCTTTACATCGCGAGCCTGGTTGATGGCATCGGTGCCGTTGGTGGCCGTGGCCACCCGGTAGCCTTCGTAGGCCAGCGTGCGGCGCAACATCTCCATCGTTCGAGGATCATCATCCGCCACCAGAATCGTTGCGGTTGGGGCTAATGCTGACATGGCCGGTGTTTGAGACATTGAGCTCATAAATCAGTTTTGTTACAAGCGGTGAGGTTAATATGAAAGCGGGCTGAGAGTCGCCTTTGACCATGATCAACAGATCACAACATCCCTTGGCCAGCAGTGAATGCACTCGGCACACTCGTTGCCGCCATGCCTTCATAACTCGTGCAACTTATGTGCTTTTGCTGAAGATTGTGCGAAGCCTCGCTGAAAACAAACCGAGCCATTGGCCGACAGCGCTTTCTATAATTATGTTGTATACGGCTGTGTGAAGGTTGCAGAATTGCTCCCCGATTTTGCCGGCCCGATTACACTGCGTAAAATCTAATTGGCTTTATCGGCTTTATCTAGTGGTCTGTCAAAGTAAAGACTTAGGGGTGTTCCAAGGGCGAACCTGAGCTCGGGTATAAACAATTTCACAAGGCCGTCATTCCCGCGGAGGCGGGAATCCAGACCTTCAAGTCACTATAGTGTTTGGGTTACGCCTGGATTCCCGCCTCCGCGGGAATGACGTTGTAACGTAAAGTCTTTCCTTTGACAGACTACTAGCTCAGCACAGACGCCACGGATACTGCATCAAAGCGTTTTGTGTTTTGCGTCTGCTATTCAAATCTGCATGAACATCGTAATTACCGGCGGAGCAGGCTTTCTGGGTCAGCGTCTTTGCACAGCTTTGCTGCAACGCGGCACGCTCACCGATGCTCAAGGCCACCCGCGCCCCATCCAACGCATTCGTCTATTCGACGTCGTTCTACCCCCAGCGGCACAGCCAGCCTCACCTTCTCTATCGGCGAGTGCGGCCCTTCCAGCCGTGTCGGCGATGGTCGGCGACATTAACATCCCTCAGGATTTACAGCGCGCGCTGGGAGAGGGCAGGCAGGCCGCTGACACTGTTTTTCACCTGGCGGCCGTGGTCAGTGGTGAGGCTGAGCAAAATTTTGACCTGGGCATGCGCGTGAATCTGGACGGTACACGGGCTTTGCTCGAAGCCTGCCGCAGGTTGCCTCGCGCTCCCAAAGTCATTTTCACCAGCTCATTGGCCGTATTTGGCGGCCCACTGCCCAATCCCGTGCCCGACGCCTGGCCCGTGTTTCCCCAAAATTCATACGGTGCCCAAAAAGCCATGGGTGAATTGCTGATCAATGACATGAGCCGCAAGGGCTTCATCGACGGCCGGGTGTTGCGCCTGCCCACGATTACGGTGCGCCCCGGCAAGACCAACAAGGCCGCCTCAGGTTTCATGAGCGGCATCATCCGCGAGCCTTTGAATGGCATCGAGTCTGTTTGTCCGGTGTCCCCTGAGTTGCGGGTGTGGGTGCTCTCGCCGCGTCGTGCCATCGAAAATCTCATCATCGCCCACGAAGCGCCCACGGCTGGCTTTGCTCACACCCGCACCATCAATGTGCCGGGGCTGTCGGTGGCGGTGGGCGATATGGTGGAGGCCCTGCGAACGGTGGCCGGCGACGAGGTGGCTACCCGCGTGAAGTGGCAGCGCGACCCACAGATTGAGAAGATCGTGGCGGGCTGGCCGGCCGCCTGTGAAGCCACGCTCGGCCATGCCCTCGGAATGCAGCCGGAGCACGATTTTGCCAGCATGATCCGCGCCTATATGGAAGACTCGCAAGATGCCCTTGCAGGGTCAAAACACACGTCGACCTCATGACTATCTTCATCAGAATTGCCATAATCGAAACGGTTGGCACCTACCATCTAACTGAAGTCTGGAGCATTATCTTGAGCCTTCTGATCTCGATTCACGCAGTGGCCGCCGCGTTGCTATCGCTCTATGCGCTGCATCAAGCCATCCTGTTGGTGCTCTATCTGTTGCATCGCCGCAAGGAAAGCAAGTTGCCTGTTCAAGAAACTGACACCGCTGAAGCCGCGCCATGGGGCGCTTTGAAGCCGTGGGGTGATACGACTGCTCTTCCCTCCATCACCGTGCAGTTGCCGCTATATAACGAGCGGTATGTGGCCGAGCGGGTGGTGCAAGCCTGTGCGGCACTGGACTATCCACCCGGCAAACTCAACATTCAAGTTCTAGACGACTCGACCGACGACACCGTTCACATCGTGCAGCAGGCAGTGGATGAGGCCTGGGCGCATGGTGTGAATATCGAGATCATCCGCCGGCAAAAACGCACCGGTTTCAAGGCAGGCGCACTGGCCGAGGCCACTGCATCCGTGCGGGGCGATCTGGTCGCCATCTTCGACGCCGACTTCATCCCCCCGCCCGATTTGTTCCGCCGCCTGATTCACGAGCAGAAAGCGTTTGCCCACCCGCGCACCGGCTTTGTGCAAACCCGTTGGGGCCACCTCAACCGCGATGAAAGCCGGATCACTCGCGCTCAGGCAATGGTGCTGGACATTCACTTTCTTGTCGAGCAGCCCGCCCGCGCCAACAGCAACCTGTTCATGGCCTTCAACGGCAGCGGCGGCATCTGGCGGCGCGAGTGCATTGTGGATGCGGGCGGCTGGCAATATGACACCCTGGTCGAAGACCTCGACCTGAGCTATCGCGCCCAGTTGCACGGCTGGCATGGCCGCTTTTTGGAACATGAGGCGGTGCCGGGGGAGTTGCCCGGCGATATCCTGGCCTACAAGCTGCAGCAGGGCCGTTGGGCGCGCGGCACCGTTCAATGTGTGCGCAAACTCATGCCCGCTATTTTGCGCTCCCAAAAGACGCTGCTGCAAAAGCTGTTTGCCTGGCTGCACCTGACCGGCTACATCATTCACCCGCTCATGCTGGTCATGATGATCACGACGCCGATTCTGCTGCTCTACTCGGCCCAGTTGCCCGAATGGCTGGGGCTGGTCGGCGCGCTCAGTCTCGCGCCCATTGCCTCCATGATTGTGGCGCAGCGGGTGCAGCAGCGTTCGCTCGGAAACACCTTGCTGGATGTGTTGCCGGCCATGTTGTTCGGTATCGGCATCGCCTTCTCCAACACCGTGGGCATGATCACGGGTTTGATGCGCAAACAGTCGAACGAGTGGATTCGCACGCCTAAAGCTGTGGACAACGCGATGGCCGCGCACACGAAGAGCCGGCCTGCTTCAACTGCGAGTTCGACCCAGCATACGGAGCCGCAGGCCAGCAGTTATCATATTCGCGGCAGCTGGACGATGTGGGTGGAACTGGGGCTCGCGATCTATGGCATTGGCGCGCTGTTGTGGATGCTATATCTCGGCTACTGGGTCTCGGCCATTCCCACGCTGCTGTATGTGTGTGGTTTTATCGTCGTGGGCCTGAGCCAGTTTGTGCGCGTCTATGGCCACAAGCGAGTGCGCCGCGCGGCTCACGCCCCCTTGCCCAAGGAATCACCCGAGCCGGTGCAGGAACGCGCACAGGCACCCTCAAATTAGAGCTGCGAAAGGCTTGTTGTCCCGGCCTACAATTTTATTGCTTGCCTGCTTTCTGAAGCCCAAACCGGTTGAGCACAATCCACTAGGACGTGAAAATCTCGAACAGCACCGGATCAATGGTATAGCCCTCAACCATACTCGGCTTTGCCCCTGGCCGCTCCATGGCCGAACGCACGATATGCTGGTTAAACGGGCTGATGTGTCTGGCGGTCAGATATTCCTCCACCGGCATCCAGCGCGCCTCGGCAATCTCGCTCTCATCAATCGTAATGTCCTTGCTGATCGGCGAGAGCCGGCACACAAAGTAAATATTGGTTTTGCCAAACATGTTGTTGTGCTGGTGCCGGAAGCACACCACCGAATCGAACTGGGTGTGCACGCCGGTTTCTTCCAGCACTTCGCGCATGACGCCTTCGACAATGTGCTCGCCCTGATGAATCAGGCCGCCCGGCAGCTTGTAGAAGTTGGGGCGCGCGTTGTACTTCTCGACCACGACCAGTAGCTCATTCGCGTCACTAATCACCACGCCGCCCGCACCAATGGAATGCGACGCATTCGGCGGCACGAATGCGCCCTCGACCAGTTGCCGCGTCATCATCACATAGCTGGCCTCGGCGTGATGAAACACAAAGCCGGCCGCAACTGCCAGCGGCACAAACGCCGCCTTCTCAATCGGCACGCGCAGCCAGGCCAGCCGGTAGCGATCAGCAACCCAGGTCTTCAATGATCGGTTCAATTGCTCGGCAAATTCTTCTGGCGAATCGGGCAGCGACGCGGGGACCACGGTCACGCCGGCGAACGGGTCGGTGGTGAATTCAAGCGGACTCATGGCCGCTATTGTGGCCCAAATTTGCCAAAAGCTGGACTCCACCTCCGAGGTGGAGTCCAGCTTTTGAACGCTAAGTCTGCTGGAAGTCGCTGAACTCGTTGCTGCTCTCGATGTCGGCCACGCGGTCCTTGGGCAGGATGCGCCGGAAGCTGAGTGAGGCTTCATCCCATTTTTGCAGCAGATCGCGGGCCAGCGAGCTGTTGGTCAGCTCGTAGTGCCGGCGCAACAGGCTCTTCACCAGCTTCTTCATGCCGGGGTGGGTCAGGCGATCCACATCGACCAGCTCGCGGTTACACCGGTTGAGGAAGGTGCCGTTGGGGTCGTAGACAAAGGCCATGCCACCGGTCATGCCGGCCGCGAAGTTGCGCCCGGTCGGCCCCAGTACCACCGCCACACCGCCCGTCATGTATTCCAGACCGTGATCGCCGCAGCCTTCCACCACGCCACACGCGCCACTGTTTCGCACGGCAAACCGCTCACCCGCGCGGCCGGCTGCAAACAATGCGCCACCCGTTGCGCCGTACAGGGCAGTGTTGCCCAGAATGTGGTTTTGGCTCCAGTCATAGCTCACTTCAGGGAAGGGTCGGATCGAAATCTCGCCGCCGCGCAGGCCCTTGCCCACATAGTCGTTGGCCGAGCCCACCAGATGCAGCCGCACGCCATTCGCATTGAACGCGCCGAAGCTCTGGCCGGCATAGCCACGAAAGTCGATCTCGATGGCACCAGGTGGCAGACCCACATCGCCGTGCTGGCGGGTGATCTCGCCGCTCAACCGCGCGCCGATGCTGCGGTCCTGGTTTTTGATCGTGTAGTGCAGCTTCACCCGCCATTCGGGGTCGTCAATCGCCGGCCGGGCGTCCTTGATGATCTGCTCGTTCAACACGTTGACCGGCGGCTTGGGCATCGCCTCGATCTGGCGTAGCGCCCCCCAGCCCGGCTGTGGCACAGGCAACAACTGGGTCAGATCCAGGGCCGTGCGCGGGTAGTGCAGGCTGGCAAGCGGGTCGTGCTTTTTGCCCGTTTCCATGTCGTAGGCACCACGCTGCTGTAGCAAATCGCTGCGGCCGACCAGCTCCACCAGGCTACGGTAGCCCATTTTGGCCAGCCACTCGCGCACGTCCTCGGCCACATACAGCAGGAAGGCCATGACATGCTCGGGCTTACCCTCGAACTTGCGGCGCAGGTCGTCACGCTGGGTGGCAATGCCGGTTGGGCAGGTGTTGAGGTGACACACCCGCGCCATGATGCAACCCTCGGCGATGAGCGGTGCCGTGCCGAATGAATACTCATCCGCGCCCAGCAGCGCCGCTACCATCACATCTTTGCCGGTGCGTAGACCTCCATCGGCGCGCACGCGAATGCGGCTACGGAGGCCGTTTTGCACCAGCGTTTGCTGCGTTTCAGCCAGACCCAATTCCCACGGCAACCCCGCATTTTTGATCGACGACAACGGCGAAGCGCCTGTGCCACCGCTGTTGCCGCTGATGAGCACCAGGTCGGCCTGGGCTTTGGCCACGCCGGCCGCAATGGTGCCGACGCCGGCCTGGGCCACCAACTTCACCGAAATTTTGGCATCAGGATTGATCTGCTTGAGGTCGTAGATCAACTGCGCCAGATCTTCAATCGAGTAAATGTCGTGGTGCGGCGGCGGCGAGATTAGTGCGACCCCAGGCACGGTGTGGCGGGTCTTGGCGATCAGCTCGGTCACCTTGTGGCCGGGAATCTGTCCGCCTTCGCCCGGCTTGCTGCCCTGCGCCATTTTGATCTGCAACTCGGCCGCGCTCATGAGGTAGGCGGGTGTGACGCCGAAGCGCCCGCTGGCCACCTGTTTGATGCCGCTGTTGCCCTCGTTCAGAAACCGGCGCGGCTCCTCGCCACCCTCGCCGCTATTACTCATGGTGTGCAGGCGCGTGGCTGCAATCGCCAGGTTTTCGTGCGCCTCTGGTGAGAGCGCGCCCAGCGACATGGCGGCGGTGCTAAAGCGCCGCACAATTTCCAGCACACTTTCCACCTCACCAATGTCGATGGGCGGTCGGTCAGATTTGAATTCCAACAGGTCGCGCGGCTCGCTCGGCACCTCGGGCAGGTAATACGGCTCGGCGAACTCCTTATACAGCGCGAAGCCCTCTTTGAAGTGGCTGTTGAGCTTCCACACCGGTACCATGGTGTGGGCGATGCCGACGCGCAGCTCGCGCACTTCGCCGGTGTACTCGATCACATCGGGTATGCGCACGGCCTTTTGCAGCGCATGCACAGCGCGCATGGCATAGCCGTGCTGCTCGCCGCCGGCGCGCTCCTTGTAGAAGCCGGGGTGATCGAGCTTGACCGCAGTTTGCGTGTGCGGGCTGCCATCATCTGTGATGGCACCATAGGCATTGGCGTGCCACTTGAGCACATCGTGCCCAATTTCTTCGTAGCAAATGCCACTGACCCGGCTGGGCGTGCCGGTGAAACACGCTTCGATCAGGTCAGGATGCACACCCACGGCTTCGAAAATCTGCGCACCACAATAGGCGTCCACTGCGGCGATGCCCATCTTGCTCATCACTTTGAGCACGCCCTTCTCGGCCGCCTTCACGTAGTTATTCACGACCTGATCCTCGGTCACGGTCTTGTCGCGCACGCGGCCGTGCTGCACTGCCTCCCGAGCGGTGTCCAGTGCCAGATAAGGGTTTACCGCGCTGGCGCCATAGCCGATCAGGGTCGCAAAGTGGTGAGTCTCGCGCGCCTCGCCGGACTCGCTGATCAGGCTGGCGCGGTTGCGCAGACCCTTGCGCATCAGGTGGTGATGCACGGCCCCGATGGCCAGCAGGGCTGGAATGACCGCGCGCTGCGGCCCGGTCTTCTTGTCGCTGAGTATCAGGATCGACGCACCCTGTCGCACGGCGCGCTCCGCGTCGTCGCACAGGCGCTTGACCGATTGCTCCAGCGCACTCTCGGCCGTTGACACGACCGACGCCGGACGACCGACATCTCCGCTCAGCCGCACAGGAAATGTCGCATCCAGTGACACACTCTGGAACGCCGCACTTTCCAGCGATTGAATTGCCTTCAACTCTTCGTTGCGCAAAATGGGGCTGTTTAAGCGAATCTGATGGGCCAGATCCTCCGTCTCGGCCAGCAGGTTGCCGCGCGAACCGATCAGTTGGCGCAGGCTCATGGCCTGGTCTTCGCGCAAGTGGTCGATGGGTGGATTCGTCACCTCGGCAAAGCGCTGCTTGAAATAGTTGAATAGCGGCCGCGATTTGGGGGACAGCACTGCGCTGGGCGTGTCATCGCCCATCGAGCCCACCGGCTCGGTGCCGTCCTCATACATGGTTTTGACCACCATGGTGAGTTCTTCGTTGGTCCAGCCAAAGGCGGCCTGGCGGGTGAGGAGTGCTTCGCTGTTGAGGGCGGGTTGCTCCAGGCCCAAGGGCGCTGCATCCTCCAGGCGCACCCGCGCGCGGCGAGCCCACTCGGCATAGTTCTTCAGCGAGGCCAGCTCTTTCAAAATCTCATCGTCGGTGAACAGGCGGCGCTGGCGCAGGTCGGCGCAGATCATCTGGCCGGGGCCGAGTTTGCCGCTGGAGAGGATGCGCTCGGGGTCCACATCGAATGCGCCAATTTCGCTGCCAGCGTAGATGATGCCGTCTTTGGTCTCCATGTAGCGGGCGGGGCGCAGGCCGTTGCGGTCCAGCATCAGGCCGACCAGCTCGCCATCCGAGAACACCAATGAGGCGGGGCCGTCCCACGGCTCCATCAGCGCGCTGTGGTAGCGGAAGAAGCCTTTGACTGCCGATGACAGGTCCTGATACTTTTCCCAGGCCGCTGGCACGCACATCTTCATGGCGTGACGAATATCGCGGCCGGCCAGGGTGATCAACTCGACCACATTATCCAGCCGGCTGGTGTCGCTGCCGCTCTCGTCCACAATCGGCTTCAGGTTCTCGATCTCGCTGCCCCACACCGGCGATTGCAGATCCGGCTCGCGCGACTTCATCCAGCTTTGGTTGCCTTCAACTGTGTTGATTTCGCCGTTGTGGCACAGCAGCCGAAAGGGCTGGCAGCGCTCCCAGTTGGGCAGCGTGTTGGTGGAGTAACGCTGGTGGAACAACACGTGGTTGACCTTGAAGTCGGGGTCGTTCAAGTCGCGATAAAAGTGGCGCAGGCTCGGCGCGGTGACCAGTGCCTTGTAGACCACGGTCCGGCACGAGAACGAACAGATATACAGGCTGATCCTGGCCTCGTTGCAAGCTTTCTCGATGCATTTGCGCACCAGATACAAATATTGGTCGAACTCGAGCTCGGTGCGGAAGCGGCGCGGGCGCTCGATCAGCACCTGCTGAATGTCGGGCAGGGTTTCCAGGGCCGTTTTGCCCAGCACGTTTGGCTCGTGCACCACCGTGCGCCACATCAGGATGGGCAGATCACGCCGCTTGAGTTCTGCCTCGATAATCTCGCGCGCCTTGGCATTGGCAGCGACATCCTTGGGCAGGAAGATCATGGCCACGCCCAGCTCGCCGTCGCGTTGGGCGCGTTGATTCGCCCGCTCCAACTCCTTGTTGAACTTGGTATTGGGAATGGAGACAAGCACGCCGGCGCCGTCGCCGCTCTTCCCGTCGGCATCAATGGCGCCGCGGTGAGCCAGACGTTCCAGGCATTTGAGGCCGTCGTCCAGAATCTTGTGGGTGGGGCGACCGGATAGATCGGCCACAAACCCAATCCCGCAGGCATCGTGTTCAAAGCGGCTGTTGTACAGCGGCATATTCATGATTGCACGCGGGGAGTGCCGATCGGCATCGTTGCGGTGTTGATCGGCCGAATGATGACCCTCGGGCTGATCTGGCGCAGCGGCTGCCACCGCGAGGTCATCGGTGCTGATAGGTCCAGTGTAGATGGAAGATGTGTTTTTTTGACTCATACTGTTCGCGTGCTCTGACATGGCCATGTCTGGTGCTGGATGGGCCACTGCTCGTGCGCATGACGCAGCGACCTATCAAACACGGTTTAAACCGATCTTAAGTGGGCAGTCGGCCGCAAACTCAGATGATTGGCGTGCACGCTCGCGCACATTGTGGTGCGATGAGTCCTTATGGTGCGAAAACAGCCGCCGATGCAACCTGTTGGTCACGATCTGGGCGGCCGCTGCAACGCTTCGTGGCGTTTTTACACTAAGTGTGGATTGCGAATTCTCTGCAACATGTCACGCTTGTCAAGGTATCGCTTTGTCACCTTGCGAGCATGATGTTTATCCGGCCGCTTTATGAAGAGACCTTGCACTCGGCCAGCCCCCCAGCTCCATTGAGTTTTTACCACGAAGACATGAAGGCAGACACAAAGATCACGAAGAATGACTTGCAAATTCTTCGTGTCTTTGTGTCTTTGTAGCAAGACCCTCAGCGCTTAATTCTCGCCGTCTGGGTCCAGAATGGCAGGAATGGTCTGGCCGCGCCGTGCCAGGAAGGCCAGCAGAATGCTGATGCCGTATAGGATCAGCAGCGGGATCATGACCAGACTCATGTTAATGGGATCTGGAGTGGGAGTGATGACAGCGGCCAGGATGGCGATGATCACGATGGCATAGCGCCAGCGGGTGAGCAGAAAGCGCCCGTTGACAACATTGGCCTTGGCCAGAATAAAGATGATGAGCGGCATCTCGAAAGCCACGCCCATCCAGAATAACAGGCCCGTGACAAACGGGATGTATTCATCTGCTTTGAGCTGCGAATTGAACACCGAGGGAAAGATGTTGACGAGGAATCCCAATGCCGATGGCAGCAGGATATACCACGCAAACACGACGCCGATGGCGAACAGAAACAACCCAAACGGCAATCCCAGATAAATCCAGCGTTTCTCGCGGTCGTATAGGCCGGGCATGATGAAGCCCAGAATTTGATACAGGATAAAAGGCAGGGCCAGGGTGGCCGAGATGGTCAGCGACACGGTAAAGACGCTAGATAACCCTTCAAACGGCGTCGTAAAAATCAGTTGCTTGCCGTAGGGTTGGATTAGGATTTGCAAAGCCCGCTCGGAGACGGCATAGCCGGCCATGCTGCCAATCACCAGCGCGATGGCACAGCGAAACAGCCGGTCACGGATTTCCTTGACGTGATCGAGCAACGTCATGTTGCCCATTTCTTCCGACGGCGTCTCACCGAGTTGCGGTGTTTCAGTTGAAGTTGCGTTCATTGCTAAACATCTCCATGGATGCCGGTCGGCGCAGGCGTGCCTGGGCCGACCGCGTCACGATTTCTTTGGCTTAACTCTTCCTCAACTCTTCCATGGATTGTCGTCATCCAGCTTATCGCTGCGAACAACCGCACCGACAGACGCCCACGGGTTGTCGTCGCTGAGGTTGACGGGTGGCCCGGCTTTGGAGGTGTTGAACAGTCCGTTTGGACCCACTTTGCCGTTGGAGCCGGCGTGCCTGCCGTTGATCGAGCCACCAATGCTGTTGCCGTTGCCGCCGCCGTGCCCGTTTGTGCTGACGTTTTTGGACGACGGCAGCGCCGGTGCAGTGAAGGCCACTGGGGCGGCAGCAGGTGCCGCAGGGGGCGTGCTGGCCGGCACCTGCTTCATCGGGTTGAGCGCGTCCGCCGTAATGGATGGGATGAGCCCACGGATATCAGCGGCCTCGCGAATGGCGTACAGGTCCTGACGCAGATCACGCGTGGCCGCATCGATCTCGGTCGCAATCGGCGCCAGCTCGTCTCGAAATTCGGTTACAAACTGAAGGTAGGTTTCTCTCAGCCGCCGGATCATGCTGCCGAGATTGCGTGTCAGTTCGGGGAGCCGTTCAGGCCCGAACACCAGCAGCACAAGGATTAGTACAACGACTACCTCGAGCGGCCCGACACCAAAAATGCCGTTCATAGATTCGCCTCGTTTTTTTTCGTCCCATCAATTAACACCCTATAAACAACACACCTGCCACAACACAATGAAACCTAACTTAAACCCGATTCACAAAAATGGCGGCCAGCAGCTAGCTGCCAGCAGCTGTTTGATCCCGATCCGTAACAACGTGGTCTTGATGATAGCGCACAATCGCCGCGGCCAGCACGCCATTAACGAATCGTGATGACACATCGCTGCCAAACTCTTTGGCCAGCTCAATCGCCTCGTTCACAATCACTTTAATCGGCGTCTGTCCCAGCATCAGTTCCAGCAGCGCAATCCGCAATACATTCCGGTCGATCAAGGCCAGCGTGTCCACGGGAAAGTCTCGCGCACAGGCGGCCAGGCGCGCATCCAGCGTATCGGCTTTTTTGACCACGCCGCTCACGAGTTCAACGGCAAATGTGCGCACCTCATCTGGCAGGACCGGGCCGTCGGTGAAATGCCGGCTCAGCACGGTGCCGGGTGGGTGGCCGGTCATGTCCGCCTCATATAAGGCCTGAAGCGCCAGGATGCGGGAAGTGTGACGAGGGTTCATAGCTGCTTGCGATTCTTCTGGGTTGAAGCCTAGCCTGATTGGGCCTGGTTAAGCCTATTTACGCACGTTCTCGAACGACACTTGCACCTGAGTCACGCACAGGCCGGCCACTTCCTGCACCACATCGGCCACATCGCGCTGAATTTTGCGACCCAGCTCAATGAGTGATACCTCGGCCGAGCCAATGACTCGCAGTGAAACCGTCGCACACTGGTTGGCCTCCAGCTTCACCACCACGCCGTTGCGCTTCTCACGATCGGTGTCGGTAATCGCCTGCACACCCGGCATCGCCAGCACCGTATTGCGCACAATGGTGCGAACGACATCGGGGGCTATGGTTACGACAATATTTGACATGGGAAGTTTTTAGTGGTTAGTCTTTAGTTATTAGTTTTTAGTGTGCAATATCCACTCAGCCAGCAATCACTAAAAACTAAGAACTAACGACTAATAACTCTTTATCCGGCTATCCCTGCATCACAATTCCACCATCTACGCTGAGCACGACGCCGGTGATATAGGAGGCCAGATCGCTGGCGAGAAATGAGACGGCGTAGGCAATCTCTTCCGGCGTGCCCATGCGGCCCAGCGGCGTCAATTTAACCATGTTCTGTTTTAACTCATCGGGCAACGAGTTGGTCAGGTCGGTGGGGATGTAGCCAGGGGCCACACAGTTCACGGTGATATTGCGCGAGCCCAGCTCCTTGGCCATGCTCTTGGTGAAGCCGATGATCCCGGCCTTGGCTGCGGCATAGTTGCTCTGGCCGGCCTGTCCCGCCAGCCCAATCACCGAGGTAATGTTCACCACGCGGCCAAATCGCGCCCGCATCATCGGCCGGGTGGCTGCTTTGGTGCAATTGAACACGCTCTTGAGATCGGCCGAGATGACCTGGTCCCAATCGTCTTCCTTCATCTGCATCAGCAGCATGTCGCGGGTGATGCCGGCGTTGTTTACCAGAATATCCAGCTTGCCGTACGCATCTATAGCCGCTTTGATCAGTGCCGCGGCATCCTCGGTTTTGCTCACATCGGCCTTGAACGCCGTGGCCGTGCCGCCGGCCGCTTCAATCGCTTTCACGACTTCGAGCGCGGCTGCTTCGCTACTGTTGTAGTTCACCACCACACTCGCGCCACGGGCCGCCAGATCCAACGCAATGGCTCGTCCGATGCCGCGCGATGCGCCGGTGACGATGGCTGACTTTCCAGATAAATTCATTTGGGGATTTAATCACGTGTTCACTTGTTCATTTATTCACTTGCTCATTTCAGAAATAGCCAAGTGAACAAATGAACAAATGAATAATTTCATCCAATGGCTTCAGTTTGTAGCGCGGGCTCGTCGGCCAGAATGCGTTTGATGAGGCCGCCCAGCACATCTTTGGGGCCGAGCTCGATGAAGCCGGTGACGCCCTGCGCGTTCATCCAGCGCACGCTTTCGGTCCAGCGCACCGGCGAGGTCAATTGGGCCGTCAGCTCGGCGCGGATGTCGTCCGGGTGGGTCATGGCAGTGGCGCTGGTGTTGGCGACGATGGGCACTTTGGCGGTCACAACCGGCATGGCTTCCACCGCTTTGGCAAAGTCGTCACGAATGATGTCCATGAGCGGCGAGTGCGAGGCGATGCTGACTTTGAGCGGCAGCACGCGTTTGGCCCCCCTGGCTTTGGCGATCTCGCCGGCCCGTGCCACAGCCTCTTTGCCGCCCGAGATCACGATCTGGCCGGGTGCGTTGTCGTTGGCAATCACCACGCCGGGCAGGTTATTGAGCTGCATTTCGGCACTGGCCTCGTCGCACGCCGCCTGCAAAGCCTCGCGGTCGAGCGCGATGATCGCGGCCATGCTGCCGGGTTGGCGCTCGCCGGCCAGCTTCATCAGCCTGCCACGCTCGCGGGCCAGCTTCACACCGTCCTCAAACTCGATGGCACCAGCCGCACACACCGCGCTGAGCTCGCCCAGGCTGTGGCCGGCCACAAACGCCGGTACCTCCAGCTCGCCCGACATCTCGGCCATGTAGAACGCGGCCAGGCTATGGGTGAAGATGGCCGGCTGAGTGTTGACCGTGTCGCTCAACTCGTCCTCAGGCCCCATCAGACACAGGCTCTTGAGGTCAAAACCGAGCGCCTCATTGGCGCGGTCGAAGGTGCCGCGAAAGATCGGCCGCAGCGACATGAACTGCATGCCCATGCCGACAAACTGCGAGCCCTGACCGGGGAAAACGTAAGCCGTGGACATTGAGGCCTTATTAGTGGTTGGTTATTAGTGGTTAGTATCAGATCAGAGGTAGCAACAAACAGCCATCAGCGAAAGGCTGATGGCTGTTTTACGACCGAACTAATCACTAAAAACCAATGACTAATTACTTCTTATCGGCAGCTTTCGCCACGGCCACGACCTCGCGGCCCTTGTAGTGGCCACAGGCGGAGCAGACCGTGTGCGGCAGCTTCTTCTCGCCGCAGTTGTCGCAGGTGATCAGTTGCACCGGCACCAGCGCGTGGTGCGCGCGGCGGCGGTGGGTGCGACCCCATGAAAATTTGCGCTTTGGTAGCGGACCCATATTTCCTTTCTCCTTACACAGTTGCGCGCCGGCTTTATTTGTCCGGCGCGCTTTGAATTCAACTAAACCAAAATACTGAACCGCATTTAGCGGGGCGCTATTTTACACGCATTCGGGGCCAACTTGCCAATCCTGCCGAATCAATCCAAAAATTTAATCCAATTTGCTATTGCTGTTTGGAATAGGACTGGTATACTCACCCCTGCGTTTGGGCCTGTAGCGCAGTTGGGAGCGCGTCTCAATGGCATTGAGAAGGTCAAGGGTTCGATTCCCTTCAGGTCCATGCAACCCAAAGGGAGGTCATCGATGAAAATTGAGACCTCCCTTTGTCAATAAAAAAACAGGCAACGACGCGGAAGTAGTAGGCCATCTCTGCAGCGAGCCGGGAGAGCAAGGTGTGAGCCCGACACAGCGTTTACAGAGAACGCAAGGTAAATGCAAATCATTTGCCCCAGGCCGAACTCGTCTGCTGAGCCAGCCGCGAAAGCGGCCGGGTTGCGCCCGTTAATGCGCAGAAAAGAATTCGGAAAGAGTTTTCAGTTATTAGTGGTTAGTCGTTAGTTCCAGAACCAATTCACTAACGACTAAAAACTAATTACTTTCTGAAATAAATCAGGGTGGTACCACGGGCCCACTCGTCCCTGAGATTGGACGAGTGGGCTTTTTCGTTTTCCGTGATTTAGAGAGATACAGGATTTGGGAGATTAGGAGATTAGGAGTTTGAAACATGAATACATCTAACACGCCGGTTGTTACCAATATTACGAGCGATGTTGCGCCACATTTGCCGATGGAGGCGCTTACGGCCGGCTTGGACCACATCCGCCAGTCGCCCAAAACCGGCGGCCGCATCGAGATGATCCAGGTGCGGCCCGAGCCGAAGTTGCGCCAGCTACTGGACACCTGCGAGCTGAGTCCTGAGGGCGGCATGCACGGCGATACCTGGGCGGTGAAGTGTTGGAAGTCTTTGCCCGATGGCCGGCCCGACCCCAGCGCGCAAGTCACGATCATGAATACACGGCTGGCCCAACTGGTGGGTGGCGCACGCGAGTTTTGGCCCCTGGCCGGCGACCAACTCTATGCCGATCTCGATTTGAGTTACGAGAATTTGCCGGTGGGACAGCGGCTTAGCGTTGGCACGGCTGTGATGGAGATAACGCCCGAGCTTCACAAAGGCTGCGCCCAGTTTCGAGCGCGTTACGGTGATGCCGCCCTCAGATTCATCAGCAACGAAGAGGGCAAGCGGCTGAACCTGCGCGGCATCTACGCCAAAGTGGTGCAGGCCGGCGTGGTGCGGGTGGGTGATGAGATTCACAAGATTTGAAGGATAGCCGTTGGCGGTTAGCGGTTGGCTGCTGGCAAAGACGCCAGCAGCCAACCGCCAGTCGCCAGCAGCCTGGAGCAAAACGATGGCCGACAAATACATTCCCCAGGATATCGAACCCAAGTGGCAGAAGCGCTGGGAAGACACTGAGATCTACAAGACGGGGCCGGCCGACAAGCGGCCCAAGTACTACATTCTGGATATGTATCCGTATCCCTCCGGCGCGGGCATGAGCGTGGGCCACGCCCACAACTATGTGCCGCCGGATGTGGTGGCGCGCACGTATCGGATGCGCGGCTATAACGTGCTGCACCCGATGGGCTTTGATGCGTTTGGGCTGCCGACCGAGAACGCCGCCATCAAAGAGAAGGTGAACCCGCACGAGTTGAACGAGGCTTACAGCGCCAACTATGTGCGCCAGTTCAAGCTGATGGGCTTGAGCTATGACTGGAGCCGGCTGTTCAACACCGCCCACCCCAGCTTTTACCGCTGGACACAGTGGATCTTCGTGCAGTTGTTCGAGAGCTGGTACGACCCGCGCAAAGACAAGGCCAGCCCAGTGGCCGAGTTGGAGCAGGAGCTGCGCGAGCGCGGCAGCGGCGACATCCACGACTACATCGACAGCCATCCGGCACACGTCGGCGCCATCGGCAAGACAACTCAGCCGGTGACAGCGGCCGAGTGGAACGCCATGAGCCGCAAGCAGCAGAATGCCTATTTAATGGGCTTTCGGCTGGCCTACCGCGCCGACAGCATGGTGAATTGGGACCCAGTCGACAAGGTCGTGGTGGCCAATGAGGAAGTGGATGCGCAGGGCCGCGCCTGGCGCAGCGGCGCCGTCGTCATCAAGAAGACGCTACGGCAGTGGTTCTTCCGCATCACCGCCTATGCCAGCCGGCTGGTCGAAGACTTGAGCATCGTGGACTGGCCGGACAAGATCGTGTCGATGCAGCGCAACTGGGTGGGCAAGAGCATGGGGGCCGAGGTCGATTTTGTAATCGACGACGGGAGACGGGGCGGCTCGGAAGCCGCGACGGGAGACGGGGCAGAACCGTCTTCCGTCTCCCGTCTCCCGTCCATCCGCGTCTACACCACCCGGCCCGACACGCTGTGGGGCGCGACGTTTATGGTGTTGTCGCCGGAGCATCCGCTGGTGGCACAGATTACGACTGAGGCGCAGCGTGAGGCCGTTGAGGCTTACATCGCCAAAGCCAAGGCCGAGACGGATGAGTCGCGCACCGACGAGAGCAAGGCCAAGACCGGCGTCTTCACGGGCGCGTACGCCATCAACCCGGTGAACAACGAGCGCATCCCGATCTGGATCGCCGACTATGTGCTGATGACCTATGGCACCGGTGCCATCATGGCCGTGCCGGCCCACGACCAGCGCGACTTTGAGTTTGCGCGCAAGTTTGGGCTGCCGATTGTGCAGGTAGTGGCGGCGGAAGGGGGAAAGGGGAATGGGATAGGGTTGACGGAAGCCTATGAGGCCAAAGAGGGCGTGATGGTCGACAGTGGTCCCATCACGGGAACGCCGGCGGGCAAGCCCAGTATCGATGCGGCCATTGCGTTTTGCGAAGAAGGTGGCGTTGGCAAGCGGCGGGTGAACTATCGCATTCGCGACTGGCTGATCAGCCGGCAGCGGTATTGGGGCACGCCCATCCCGATCATTCACACGGCCGACGGCGAGGTGACGGTGCCGGATAACGAATTGCCGCTGAGATTGCCCGAGGTGGAGAACTACGAGCCGACCCAGACGGGTGAATCGCCGCTGGCTACCATCCCGGACTATGTCGAGGTGAAGGACAGCAACGGCAACATCATCGGCCATCGCGAGACCGACACGATGGCGACGTGGGCTTGTAGCTCGTGGTACTTCCTGCGCTTCCCGGATCCGTTCAACGACAAGGCCGCGTTCAACTACGACGAGTTGAAATATTGGATGCCGGTGGACATGTATGTGGGCGGGGCCGAGCACGCGGTGCTGCATTTGCTGTATAGCCGCATGTGGACGAAGGTGCTGTTCGACCTGGACTTCGTGCCGTTCACCGAGCCGTTTATGCGGCTGCGCAACCAGGGCATGATTCTGGCACCCGAAAAAGTCATCGACGAGCACGGCCGCGCCATCTTCGAGAAGATGTCGAAATCGAAGGGCAACGTGATTACGCCGGACGAAGTGGTGGCCGAGCACGGGGCCGACGCGCTGCGGGCCTACGAGATGTTCATCAGCGACTTCGCGGCCACCGTGCCGTGGAGCACGCAGGGTGTGCCCGGCGTGCGGCGCTGGCTGGATCGGGTGTGGCGGATTGCGTTGTCGGCCGATGAGGACAAGGGCACGCCGCAGAAATTCACGGCGCGCGAGTTGCGCCGCGCCGCCCATCAGACCATTCAGCGCTACGACCGCGACATTGAGAGCTTCGGCTTCAACACGATTATTTCGGGCATGATGGAGTACACCAACATGCTGTTCAAGGCGCGGGATGCGGGACTGGCCGGCACGCCGGAGTGGGCCGAGGCGATTGACATTCTGGTGCGGCTGCTGGCCCCGGTTGCGCCGCACATGGCCGAGGAATTGTGGGAGCGCATGAGCGGCGGCTACTCCATCCACCAACAAAGCTGGCCGAAGTTTGATGCCGCAGCCGCGCGCGAGGACGAGATCACCATCCCCGTGCAGATCAATGGCAAGGTGCGCGACCGGCTGGTCGTGGCCGTGGACACCGACGAGGACACGATCAAACAACTGGCCGTGGCCTCGGATGGTGCCAGGCGCTACATCAACGGAACGCCGCCGAAGCAGGTGATTTACGTGAAGGGCCGGCTGGTGAATATCGTGGTGTAGCAAAAGCAGATGGACTCCACTTGGGAAGTGGAGTCCATCTGCTTTTGCTCATGGTTTAATTCACGGCGAGGTGACCGATGCAAACAGCAAACCAATCTCAATCTGCTTTGGAACAACAATTGATCGCTGTTGTTCAATCATTGCCTGAAGATCGCGCCCGCGAAGTGCTGGATTTTGCGCTGTTTGTGCAAGCCCGCATCGCGGCCGATGACGCGGCCTGGGATGAGATCTTCGCTCAAAAGGCCAATGCTGTGACGACCTGGGTAGATCAAATGATGGCGTAAGAGGACAAGTTGCCGCAGAGCCTTGCACTAGTAGCCTGTCAAAGGAAAGGCTTTGGGGCGTTCCAAGGGCGGACCTGAGCCTGGGTGTAAACAATTTCACAAGGCCTGGATTCCCGCCGTTCGCGGGAATGACGTTGTAACGTAAAGTCTTTCCTTTAACAGACTACTAGATCAAGGCTGAGAGTTGATTTCCTGAGATTTTTGGAATGGAGGCTTCAGCCGACTCCCCGACTAAAGCGGGGAGTCGGCTGAAGCCTCCATTCCAGTGCGCGAACAAAAAACCTCAAGTTAAAACTTCCAGCGGCCCTGCGCCTTCAGCAGCACGTCATAACCGGCCTCGCGCAAGGTGGCTTGCACTTCAGCTTTGGAGGCCTGGTGCGCCGGCAATGGCGCTGGGTCATTGGCCAGATGCAGCAGCGCGCGGGCGACGAAGGCGGTGCTGGTGCGCAGACCATGCACATTCACTTTGTCGAGTGTGTCGGCGGGGGTGTGCGGGCCCATGCCGGGGTGCTGGCCGTGCGGCGTGGCGACCATGAGCGCCGGCACGCCATGCATGTAGAACGGGAAGTGATCCGAGTAGGGCACGATCATCTCGTTGCCGGTGATCTGCAAGGCGTGCACCTGGCTGTGCGTTCCTGCGCCATCGGCCAGCTCGCGAAAAAACTGGGTGACGCGCTCGATGTCCACGCCGTTGATGCCCATCCACAGCGGCCCTGGATTGCTGACGATGTCGCAGTTAAACACGAGCCGCAGCCGTTTGAGCTCGGCCTTGTGCTGGACGGCATACGCGCCGGAGCCGATCATGCCGACCTCCTCGCCCGACCATAGCGCCACCCGAATTCCAATATTCAACTGATCGCGCACTTGCATGAGCGCACGTGCGGCCTCCATCACGGCGACGGTGCCGGTGGCGTTATCGACCGCACCCTGGGCAATGTCGTGGCCATCATAGTGCGCGCACAGCAGCAGATAATCGCCGCTGAGTGAGTCTGCGCCGGCCGGCACAATATCGCCGATGACATTCAGGCCCTGAGTTGGAAAGAGCCGCGCCTGAACGTTTAGTGCGACGCTGACAGCACCCAATGCCAACATACGCTCTAGCCGCAGGTAGGTTTCCTGGGCGATGCCGACGCCGGGCAAGGGGGCTGCGCCGCCGAAGTCGATGCTGCCGGTGTGCGGCAAACTGCCTAAATCTGGGCCGGCGAACACAAACCCAACACAGCCAGCCTTCACCGACCGCGCATATTTCTCCAGGCGGTGCGAGCCGACGCTGCGCACCAGCGCGATTTTGCCTTTGGCAGTTTTGCCGGCCTTCGCAAAATCAACCGGCTCGCCCGCGCCCAGATTGATGAGCGGGGCAGTGAGCTCGCACGGCGGTGTGCCAGGCAGGCCGATGCATTGGAGTGGGTGGTTGTTGGCGATCAGGCTGGCCTCGCCGCGCTCCCAGCCGTGAATATCGAAGGATTCGGTGTGAACGTTGCTGAGGCCGTAGCTGCGCAATTGCTCGGCAATATAAGCGGCGGCGTTGCGCTCGTTATCGCTGCCTACGAAGCGGCCGTTGAACTCATCGCACAAGGTTTGGATGGACGGCCACAGGGTTGTGGAGGTGTAGACCTCGCCGATGACGGCTAATTCCGCGGCGCGAACTGAAGAAGTAGACATGTGGGTTTATTCAAGCAGGAAAGCTTGGAATCGCCAAGGGGTGAATTATTAGTCTTCCAGAAATGAATTTCGCTGGAGATTTGTCACAGGACCCCCGACCCCTAAAGGGGAGTCGCAGACTTTGGCAGCGACTCCCCTTTAGGGGTCGGGGGTCTCTTCAGCGTCCATCGGCACCAAACTTCACAGCTCCCGGCAATTCCTCCATAACGACGCCTAGTGTGAAATGTACCTGCCCAAATGCTTGCCCAGCCTAGCCCGAACACAGCAAAAACGTTGCTTAATCGTCGGTCGCGAGTATCATTCCTGTGAGTTCCCACCGCTTTTCATATATAAGTTAAGGAGAAATGCATGAACAGTAAGAGATTGATTTCTTACGCGAGCCTGGCCACAGCCTTCTCGCTGATGCTTGCGGCGTGCGCAAGCCCGGCTGCCGCCCCGGCACCCACGACGGCACCCGTTGCCGCAGCCACTGAGGCTCCTGCTGCACCTGCGGCCACCGAAGCCCCGGTCGCCACTGAGGCCCCGGCCGCAGAAGCCACCGCTGCCATGACCACGACCGAGGCCATGAGCGAGACCATGGTCACCGGCACGGCCACCAAGCTGGAAGCGCCGAATTGTGACTACGGCGGCAACGTCAAGTCGATTGAGGCCGTGGATGCCACCACCGTCAAGATTGTCCTGTGCACATCCGATCCAGCCTTCCCCTCCAAGATCGCGTTCAACTCATTTGGCATCCTGGACAAGGATTTCCTGGACAGCGTCGGCGGCGACACTGCCAAGATCAACGAGGCCCCCGTCGGCACCGGCCCCTACAAGTTGACCGAGTGGAAGCGCGGCGAGTCGATGACGTTCGAGGCCAATCCCGACTACTTTGCGGAGAAGCCGGCCAGCAAGACCATTATTTACCGCTGGCAGAAAGAAGCCGCCCAGCGTCTGGTTGAGCTGCAATCCGGCACCGTCGACGGCATCGCCGCTGTTGCACCGGAGGACTTCGAGACCGTCGAAGGCGACACCAACCTCAAGTTGTATCCGGGTGTGGCACTGAACGTGTTCTATCTCGGCCTCAACAATGCCAAGCCGCCGCTCGACAACGAGAAGGTGCGCCAGGCTATTGGTATGGCCATCGACAAGCAGCGCTTGATCGACAACTTCTACCCGGCCGGCTCGTTTGTGGCTGAGCAGTTCGCGCCAGAGACGCTGGTGCCGGGCTTCAGCAAAGAGGGCGACGGCGCCAAGTGGTATGGCTATGATGTCGAAGCTGCCAAGAAATTGCTGGCTGAGGCCGGCTTCCCAGATGGCTTCGAGATCAGCTTGAGCTTCCGCGATGTCGTGCGTGGTTATCTGCCGCAGCCGGCCAAGGTGGCCCAGGACTTGCAGGCCCAGTTGGCCGAGATCGGTGTGAAAGTCACCATCAACGTCATGGAATCCGGCGCGTTCCTACAGTCAGTGTCGGACGGCAACGAGTCCATGTTCATGTTGGGTTGGGGCGCGGACTATCCGGATGCCACCAACTTCTATGACTTCCACTTCACCGGCGCATCCAAGAACTTTGGCGCGCCCTATCCGGATCTGGTCGAGGCCATCAAGAAGGCTGGCAGCTCGGCTGATCCCGTCGTGCGCCAGACGGCCTATGACGAGGTAAACACCCTGGTGAAGCAGCACGTGCCGATGGTGCCGATTGCCAACGGCGGCAATGCCAATGCCTGGAAAGCCGGCACGCAGAACGTCAAACTCGGCCCAATCGGCCAGAACATGTTCCAAATTAGCAACGGCACCGACCAGTTGGTGTGGCTGAAGAACGCCGAGCCGATCAGCCTGTGGGCGGGTGACGAAACCGACGGCGAGACGTTGGAAGCGACCTCGTTGCTCTACGACAGCCTGCTGCGCTTCGAGCCGGGTGGCGTGGCTGTGCAGCCGGGATTGGCCGAGAGCTACGAAGCCAATGCCGACCTGACCGAGTGGACGTTTAAACTGCGCACGGGCGTGAAGTTTAGCAATGGGGCCGACTTTGATTCCAGCGACGTGTTGGCCACTTTGACGGCCATTTGGGATGCCAATAATCCCAACCACAAGGGTAACTCTGGCCAGTTCGAGTATTGGCAGGGTTTCTTTGGCTCGCTTTTGAATGCGCCCAAAGCTGCGCCGTAAGTAAATCAAGCTCCGTTATTCGTGAAGATTTCGAGATGCCATTGTTGAGTGATTCAACAATGGCATCTCAGTTTGAATCGATGGTTAAAGTGTTCACAAATGCTTTAGCCTTTTGAATTTCAATATCCTTCTGTGCTTCAATTTTTTGCACGCCGCCTGCTCCTGGCCATCCCTGTGATCATCGGCATTCTGGTGGTCACCTTTGCCCTCACCCGTTCCATTCCCGGCGATCCGTGTCTGATGATGTTGGGGGAACGCGCCACCAAAGAGAAGTGTGTGGACTTCAAACGGCGCTACGGCCTCGATCAATCCATGCCCATTCAGTTTGTCAGCTACGTGGGCCAGATTGTGCAGGGTGATCTCGGCACCTCCATCCGCACCAAACGCATGGTGTCCGACATCGTGTCCGAGCGCCTGCCCATGACGATCGAGATCACGATTGGAGCCATGCTGTTCTCGACCACGATTGGGGTGACTCTGGGCATTATTTCGGCCCTGCGCCACAACAGCGCCATCGATGTGGGCACCATGGTGGCGGCCAATATTGGCGTGTCAATGCCGATCTTCTGGCTCGGCTTGCTGCTGGCCTACTTCTTTGCCGTGGTCATGCGCGGCACGCCGTTCTTCATCCCACCCTCTGGCCGGTTGAGCCCGGGCTTATCGCTCAAACCGCTGGCCCAAGTTTGGGGGTTGACCGTGGCCGATGGTGGGCTGGCCGAATTTGGTCTGCAACTCCTGTCCAACTCCACAGTGTTTAACAGCCTGGTCACCGGCAACTGGAAAGTGCTGCGCGATGCGTTGTGGCACCTGATTTTGCCGTGTCTGGCCGTTGGCACCATCTCGCTGGCCATCGTCGCCCGCATGACTCGCGCCGCCATGTTGGAAGTGCTGGGCCAGGACTACATTCGCACCGCCCGCGCCAAAGGCTTGCGCGAGCGCACCGTGATTCTTCGGCACGCCCTGCGCAATGCGCTGGTGCCGATTGTCACGGTCATCGGTTTGCAGGTGGGCGGCTTGCTATCGGGGGCCGTGCTCACCGAAACGGTGTTCTCGCTGCCCGGCGTGGGTACGCAAATGGTCGAGGCCATTCAGGCGCGAGATTATCCGGTGGTGCAGGCCTTCGTCGTGGTCATCGCCGTGATCTTCGTCATGGTCAACTTGCTCGTCGACCTGTCCTACGCCTATCTCAACCCGAGGATTCGGCTGCGGTAGGGAGGCGGGAGGAGGAGGCAGCTGGCGGTTAGCTGCTAGCTGCTAACCGCCAGATGCCATCCGCTAGCAGCCTCCTCCTCCCGCCTTCGAACTTGAATCATCCAAAGGCCCAACTGTGACTGTAACTGCCCTAAAACCCAGCATTCCTACCGCCCCACAAATCCTCACGCCCTTTCAGCGCACCCTGCGCACGGTCTCGCGCCACCGCTCGGCCCAGATTGGGTTTGTGCTGCTGATGATTCTGGTGCTCACGGCTATTTTTGCCGATGTGATCGCGCCGTATCCCGGCACCGGCGCTGCAGCTGTGCTGAAGGGTGTGAAGAAGCGCAGCCCGCCGTGCGTGCACATTTTGGGGTGCCCGGCCGACCAACCCGAGCACATCATGGGCATCGATAGCAACAACCGCGATTTGTTCTCGCGCATTGTGTACGGCACCCGCGTCTCGTTGCGCATCGGCCTCATCACCACCAGCCTGGCCCTGGTGGTCGGCACGCTCATCGGGGCCACGTCTGGGTTCATAGGCGGCATCTTTGATGATATTTTCATGCGCCTCATGGACGTGTTACTCGCCTTTCCCGGCTTATTGCTGGCCATCGGCATCGTCACCGTGCTGGGTCCCGGCCTCATCAATGCGCTGCTGGCGCTGGCCATTGTAGGCATCCCCGTATACGCGCGCCTGGTGCGCGCCAGTGTGCTGTCCACCAAAGACCTGGACTTCGTCACGGCCTCGCGCGCGTTGGGTGGCTCGCCGCTGCACGTGCTCGTCACGCGCATCCTGCCAAACTCGATTTCGCCTCTAATTGTGCAAACCAGTCTGGGCATTGCTGGGGCCATTTTGTCGGCTGCCGGCCTGTCGTTCCTGGGTCTGGGGGCCGAGGTGGGCACGCCGGAGTGGGGCCTCATGTTGGCCGAGGAACGCAGCAGTGTGCTGAATACGCCGTTTCTGGTGTTCTTCCCCGGCATCGCCATCATGCTGACCGTGCTCAGCTTCAACCTGCTGGGCGATGGCCTGCGCGACGCGCTCGATCCTCGCCGCAAAGGCTGATCGCACGTTTCTCGACACTCGCAATTTGTGGCATAGCTGACCAACTAAAGGCGCAGATGGGTCAGCATCCTTCGCCGGTTGTTTATTGAATTTGCATTTTGTAATGTGTTGTCACTAACTGGGGCACATACTATGGACACCAATATTTTTGTATACGGCATCGGCGTGGTCATGAGCTTGATGGTGATCAGTCTGGCGGGAATGGCCTGGCGCAAGCGGCTGCCCGTCTCTTCGCGAGCTCGGACCAACCCGGTGACCCAAACCCAACCGACAACCCACACGTAACCCGGTTGGATCGCCCCGCCCATTCAAGCGGCTTGCACTTTAAGGTGCAAGCCGCTTTTTTAGTTTTCCATGCCCCGCCGGTCTGCTGTTCCTGGGTGGGAGGCAGACCAAGATCAATGCGGCATCCTGCCCACCATCACGGTGTGTCTTCCACAGGGCCGAACTGGGGATTCCTACGCAGCAGAATATCTTATGCGCAAAATCTTACACACGTTATGCGCGTCATCCTATTTTTTAAATCCCTAAAAAATGAATCCTATGTCGTTATATAAGCAACAGAGCAGCACAGATCGTTAATTGCAGAACGGCTCACTTTTGAACGGATTCAGGCTGGCTTAGCGTACGCCAGCACATCCTATTTCATTGCAAAGATAAGAAAGATAGCTTCCGTCAGCAGAATGTTGGCACTTTGTCATGCAGATGTGTAGCACAAGTGCGACTATTACATTAATTGTTTTGATACTGCACCTAGTTGTGTAGTCAGGGGGGACTTAGAAAACATGAAACTCTCAGCATCCACACTCGTCGTCGTAAGCCTCGTGATGATTGGCATTGGCCTGATTTGTCTGACTATTGCGGTGGTCGCATCCCCAGCGGCGGCAACCAGCATTAGCGGCACAGTCGGCCAGCTCGGCTCTGCATCCCACTTTTTTGTCTAGCCTTTTCGCCTGTCGCAAAAGTTTTAAAACTGCAACTATTCCTTTATTCGCCGGGGCGAGTGTCACCACTTCGCCCCGGTTTTGCTTTTCCAGCGCCGGGTTACATCGTGTTGTCGGGTGCGTTGGCGGAACGATCGTGCACGTGACACCTCAAACGTGCACGTGCACGATCCGATCTGCTGCCCACCCCGTAAAATGCGGCCATGAACACCACGCCGCACGAATCTCTGATTCAACAGACTGACGCCTGGCTGAATGCGCATCGGGATGATTTGGTGAGCACCCTGGCTGAACTGGTGCGCATCCCCAGCATCATCGGCAATGAGGCACCGGCGCAGATTTTCATGCAGCGGCACTATGAAGCGCTGGGGCTGGAGGTCGATGTGTTCGAGCCCGACCGAGCGGCGCTGTTGCCGCACCCGGCATTTGTGGAGTCCGGCATCGCGTTCGAGGGCCGGCCCAATGTGGTCGGCATCTGGCGCGGGCAGCGGGATTCGCAAGGCAGTGGCCGCTCAATCATCCTCAACGGCCACACCGATGTGGTCTCGCCCGAGCCAGTCAGCGCGTGGACCCATGCGCCATTCGCGGCCGATATCGTGCCCGCAAACGCCGCAGGGCCGGGCGGCGAGCGCATGGTTGGCCGTGGCACCCAGGACATGAAAAGCGGCTTGCTGGCCAATCTATTCGCCGTGAAGGCGTTGCAAGCCTGCGGCATTCGGCTGGCCGGCGATGTGATTTTGCAGAGTGTGATCGAGGAGGAGAGCGGCGGTGGCGGCGGCACACTGGCCTGCTTTGAACGAGGATATCTCGCAGACGGCTTCATCACCACCGAGCCGCACTGGCTGGATGTGTGCGTGGCCCATCCCGGCATCCTTTATTTTCGAGTTGTTGTTGAGGGCAAGAGCGCACATGCGGGCCGGGCGCACCAGGGCGTCAATGCCGCCGTAGAGGCCGCGCCCATCATCACCATGTTGGGTGCGTGGGACCGTGAGCGGGCCGAAGCCAGACACTTCGAGCTGTTTGAGCGCGGCGACCCCAATGCGCGCCGGTCGTGTCATCTGAATGTGGGTGTGGTGCGGGCCGGCGATTGGCCCTCCACCGTGCCGGGCCGTTGCGAGATCGAAGTGCGCATGTCGTTTGTGCCGGGCGAGACTGAAGCGTCGATTCGACAGGAGATCGAGGCTCGCGTCAGCGCCATCAGCCAGACCAGCCCGTGGCTGCGCGAGCACCCACCCATCATTGAATACTTCGGCTGGCACACCGAGCCATGGCTTCAGGACGAGCGCGATCCGTTCGTGCAGGCATTTGTCCAGACGGTGCAACAGGTGCGCGGCGGGGCTGATCCGCTGCCGCAGGTGATGGGCATGACGGCGGGTCTGGA
>JBBQST010000002.1:0-35371 GCA_038213625.1 Thermoflexales bacterium | reverse complement strand
GCGCATCGTCGAGGTGCAGAACTACGACTGGTCGGCCTGCGGCGGCACGCATGTGCGCGGAACGGCCGAGATCGGGCTCATCAAAATCATCAAGGCCGAGAAGCGCGGCAGCGAAACGCGGCTGACCTTTCGGTGTGGCGGGCGGGCCTGGCGAGACTATGTGCGCGTGAATCAGGATGTGACGCAGCTGGCGGACTCTTTGAGTGTGGCGCGCTACGATGTGGTTGAGGCAGTTGCCCGATTGCGCGCTGAGGCCCAATCCAGCCGCAAAGCATTGGAGGCGGCCCAGGAGCAATTGCTGCAACACCAGGCACAGCGGCTGCTGGCTGAAACCACGCCCAACGCGAGTGGCCTGCGCGTGGTGGCCCAGGGTTATGCCGATCGCGACATGAATCAGTTACGGGTGCTGGCCAAAGCGCTCACAGCAGGCGAGAATGTGGTTGCGCTGCTGGGCAATGCCAGCGACAAGAGCGCGCTGTGCTTCGCCCGATCAAAAGCGCCGGCCAGCATGACCGCCCATCACATGGGCGACAACCTGAAACAAGCGCTGGCACAGTTGGGCGGCAAAGGCGGGGGTAGCGCCGATTTTGCACAGGGTGGCGGGCCGCGTGCCACAATTGAACAGATCATTGATGTGATTGCGGAAGTGGCCAGGAACATTAAGTAGACTCAGTAAGTGCCTCTGGATGTGCCTTTGCCCTATTTGGCACAGCCCAACTCTGACTGCTGTTTTGCAGGAACTAGAACAAGATATGAAAAAGCTTCAAAAGAATATTTACCTTTACACCACCAGTCAGGGCATTAACGTCGGATGCATTTTGGGCGAGGACGGCGTGGTGCTGGTGGACCTGCCCGCCCATGCGGCCGAGGTACAGGCGCTGCGCGCGGCCGTGACCGAACTGACCAACCTACGCATTCGGGCCGTGGTGTTTACCTCGCCCGACCGTATGACCAGTGAGGCGGTGGCCGCCATTCGTGCGCCGATTGTCGTGCACGAGGCTGCCATGGCCCATCTGCGCATCCCAGTCGAGTCGACGATCCAGCACGACTCGTTCAGCCCGTTTGATGCCTACGAGCCGGACATTCTGCCGGAGATGACCTTTACCGATTCGTGCACACTGACCCTGGGCAGCAAACAGCCCATCCACGTCGATGTCGTGCACATCGGCGGTTACGCCCCCGGCGCATGCTATGTATCCGTGCGCGAAACGGCTCGCGAAACCATCCAGGACATCGGCAAGAATGGCAACCGCGAACTGATCTCCAGTGCCGCTCCCCAACCCAGCGGCGTGCTCTTCACTGGCGAACACGTGACGATTGGGCAACCGGCCGCGCTGGCCTATGGCGACTTCGCGCGTTGGACGGATGCACTGGCCACCTTGAAGAAGAACAAGAAGGTGACTCTGTTGGTGCCGGGCCGCGGGGCCACCACCGACGCGGCCGGCATGGCCGCCAGCCTGACCGACACGATGGACTTCATCAAGTCCTCGCAAGCCAAGGGCAAGGAACTCGTGCGGCGCAACAAACCCCGCAGCGAGGTGGCCGCGCTGGTGCCGGATGTGCTGGCTCAATATGCCCTCAAACCCGGCAAAGGCAACAAACTGCCTTTTGACGCCACCATGATCACCCAGATTGTCCGGGCCGGCATGGAGCGCATTTACGACGATTTGAAGCAGGAACAGGCGCTGGGGCACTAGCCAACGGCCAGCAGCCAACGGCCAGCTATTGGCTGCTGGCTGTTAGCGGCTGGCCAGCCACAAAAATGATCACAATTCTGGGCAGCTTGAACATGGATCTCATCATCCGGGTGCCGCACTTGGTGCAACCCGGCGAGACCCTGCATGGCGATGACTTTCGCACAGCCTGCGGTGGCAAAGGCGCCAACCAGGCCTACGCCGTGGCCAGAATGGGTGGCCCCGCAGCGTTGATTGGCCGCGTGGGCGATGATGATTTTGGCTCGGCC
The DNA here is from genome assembly GCA_038213625.1 of Thermoflexales bacterium. Taxonomy (GTDB): domain Bacteria; phylum Chloroflexota; class Anaerolineae; order J036; family Brachytrichaceae; genus JANMVQ01. The sequence continues at coordinate 33,408 of JBBQST010000002.1, read as the reverse complement.
ATGCGGGCCAATTTGCAGGCCGTGGGGGTGGACACGCAACACATTGAAGTATTGCCGGGCACGCCCAGTGGCGTCGCGCTGATCAACGTGGACGCGTCGGCCCAGAACACGATTGTGGTGGCCGGTGGTGCGAACTTGACCGTGAACGCCGGGAACGCAGAGCGTGCAACGGCGCTGATTCAGCACTCGCAGGCTGTGATCACCCAATTTGAGACAACGATGGCGGCCGTGGAGACCTGCTTCACGCTGGCGCGCAGCGTGGGCGCAATCACGGTGCTCAACCCGGCCCCCTACGCCGAGGCCAGTGACACGATTCTGGCGCTGTGCGATTACATCATTCCCAACGAAACCGAGGCCAGCAAGTTGAGCGGCATTGCCGTGACCACTATCGCCAGTGCACAGGTGGCCGCAACTGCTTTAAAGGCGCGCGGCGTCCGGAACGTGCTGGTGACACTGGGTGCGCAAGGCGTGTGGATCGATGCGGACACCTTTCGCGGCCACATCCCCAGCTTTCCTGTGAAGGCCGTTGACACGGTTGCGGCCGGCGATACCTTCATCGGCGCCTTCGTGGTGCGGCTGTGCGAGGGTGCAACGGTTGCCGACGCAGCCCGCTTTGGGTGTGCCGCCGCCGCCATCGCCGTCACCCGGATGGGAGCCCAGCCCAGTATTCCAGACCGGGCCGAGGTGGATGAGTTGCTCAGAGGGAAGTAGCGAGTAGTCAGTAGTCAGTAGTCAGAAAGAAGACATCAGTGAATTTCTGACTACTTGCTACTGACTACTCGCTACTTCCCTCCAAAAAAAAGGCAGAAAGCCATGATCATGACTTTCTGCCTTTGAGATGCGCAAATAACGGATCGGCGCGGTCTACTTCTTCACTTCGCGGCCGTCGAGATAGCTCACAGCTTCGCCAACGGTCGTGATCTTCTGGGCGTCTTCATCGCTGATTTCGCCGCCGAACTCTTCTTCAAAGGCCATGATCAGTTCGACCAGGTCCAATGAATCGGCTTCAAGATCCTCGCGAAAGCGAGCCTCGGTAACAACTTTCTCGGGTGCGGTGCCCAGCAGCTTGACAACAAGCGCCTTCACGCGTTCAAATGTGGATTGATCTGACATTAAAAGCTTTCCTCCTACAGGTTGATTGCTTGATTTGCAACGTAATAAATGAAATTCTAACCCATACGAAAAACACCACAGCAGGGGTAGAGTTACGCGCCGGATGTGCCGGGATCAGTTGTGGTGGATAACGAAACGAATTCGACTGTGTTGAATAAGGATGAATTGGACCTAATGGATGCATCTTCACAAGCGCCTGTGGCCGCGCCCACACTGGAGCGCCGCAAAGCCGACCATATCCGCATCAATCTGGAGCGAGATGTGGCCTCGCGGCGCACCACCGGGCTGGAGCGCTATCGGTTTGGGCATGAGGCATTGCCAGAGCTGGATATGGACCAGATTGATTTGTCGACTGAGGTGCTGGGCAAGCGGCTTTCAGCGCCCATCCTGATCTCGTCGATGACCGGCGGCACAGCCCAGGCCGGCCAGATCAATCGCAACCTCGCCAGTGCCGCCCAAAAAATGGGGGTAGCGATGGGACTGGGCAGCACCCGCGCCGCGCTGGCACACCCCGAACTGGCCAGCACGTTCCAGGTGCGTGATGTGGCTCCCAATATTTTGCTGATGGCCAACATCGGCGCGATCCAGCTCAACTACGGCATGAGTGTTGATGATTGCCGCCGATTGGTGGACCTGGTGGAAGCGGATGCGCTGATTTTGCACTTGAACCCTTTGCAGGAAGCGCTGCAACCCGAGGGTGATTTGAACTGGGCCGGCCTGCTGGGCAAGATCGAGCACCTTGTCGGCAGCATCGGTCTGCCGGTGGTGGCCAAGGAAGTGGGCTGGGGTATTTCGCCGCGCGCGGCCCGCCAACTGGCCGATGCAGGCGTGGCCGCCATTGATGTGGCCGGCGCGGGTGGCACTTCATGGAGTCAGGTGGAAATGTATCGCGCCCAGACTGAGGTGCAGCGCCGGATTGCCGAGGCGTTTGCCTACTGGGGCATTCCCACCGCCGAGACCATTTTGCATGTGCGTGAGGCCGCGCCAGAGATGCCGATCTTCGCCAGCGGTGGTCTGACGAACGGCGTAGATGGAGCCAAGTGCATTGCGCTGGGCGCGACGCTGTTTGGTATGGCCGGCCCTTTCCTGCGCGTCGCAACAGAATCGGCACAAGCGTGTATGGACGAGGTCGAGATCATGGCCGGGCAATTGCGGGCCGCGATGTTGTGCGTCGGCGCGGGCAATCTCCATGAACTGGGCCGGACAAAGCTCTATCAGGGGTAAGCGACTGAGCCGTCATTCCAAGTGAAACAAGAAATTCCGGCATAAACCGTAACAAAATAATCATGACTATTCGGACACAGAATCTATTCTTCCTGGGATTTGGCGGCGTGGGCCGGGCCCTGGCGCGCCAGATCATGGCCGCTCGCGAACGACACGAGACGCGCAATCAGCTTCGACTGGAAATCGTGGGCATTGCGGATAGCGCCGGCGTCGTCCTCGACGGCAACGGCATTTGTGATGCAGATCTCATTCAACTAAACACGCGCAAAAACCAAGGCCAGAAGCTGGGCGACAACTTGAAGCCGATAAACACAAGCGCACGCTCACCGATTCCTAGCGATGCGATTGTGGTGGACACGACGGCGACAGATGCGACAGTGCCGCTCATCCTGGAGGCCAAGTCTCGTGGGGCCGGTGTGGTACTGGCGAACAAGTTGCCATTGGCCGGCAGCCTGGCCGACTGGGACGCCATCACCCACAGCAAGGCGCGCTGGGAGACCACCTGTGGCGCGGCCTTGCCGGTGATCTCGACCCTGAACACGTTGCTGAACAGCGGCGATACGGTGAGCCGGATCGAGGGCGCGCTGAGCGGCACGTTGGGCTATTTGTCCGGCGAGCTGGAGCGCGGCACGCCGTTTGGCGAGGCCGTGCGCGTGGCCAAGCAACTCGGCTTCACCGAACCCGACCCACGCCAGGATCTGGGCGGCAAGGATGTGGCTCGCAAAGCGCTGATTCTGGCGCGTATGCTGGGCTACCGCATCGACATGGCCGATGTCCAGATCGAATCGCTCTACCCAGCCGAGATGGATTCGTTGAGTGTCGAAGAATTTTTGCGCGAGGTGGATTCGCTGAACGCGCCGATGGCGCAGCGGGCCGCCACACTCACAGCCGGCGGCAAAAAACTGCGCTATGCAGCTACGATCGAGAACGGCGTATGCAAGGCTGGTTTGGTGGGGGCAGAGCCGGATACCAAACTCGGCAGCATTCGCAGCACCGACAGCATCGTCGCCTTTACCACCACCTACTTCAGCGACAACCCCTTGGCCGTGAGCGGGCGCGGGGCCGGACAGGAAGTCACGGCCAGCGGCGTGCTGGGTGATATCGTGAGCCTGGTTGGCGAGATGTAGAACCACCAGCCACTAGCGGCCAGCGGCCTCTCTACACATCCCCCATCTTCTCCGCCAGATCATCGCGCACCACATGCTTCATAGGCAGGCCGATGCGGTAGGCGGCGGAGGCGATGGCATGCGAGACGACGGGGCCGGCGATGAGCACGAGCGCGATCAGCAGAATGGCTTTGGCCCAGCCGACCGGGATGACCAGGGCCGAGGCGATGAACAGCAACACCACGCCAAAGGTGCTGACTTTGCCGGTGGCGTGCAGGCGGGTATAGACATCGGGCAGGCGGATATAGCCGATGATGCCGATGACCGAGAACGCAGTGCCGATGACGATGGCCAGGATGGCGAGGACGATGCCGATATTGCGCAGAATTTCCTGCATTACGACACCCTCCGGTCGGCGATAAAGCGGGCCAGCGCGACGGTGCCGATGAAGCCCAGTGCGGCAAGCCCCACGGCCGCGTCGATGTAGATACTGGTCTGCTCGATGAGGCTGATCAGCACCAGCACGGCCAGCGCCAGGGTGCCGATCAGATCGGCCCCGATCAAGCGGTCGATGCTGTTGTTGCCGTGCCACACTTTCCACACGCATACGGCCACCAATGCCAGATGAATGACGAGCGACGTGTAAAGAACGATGGTTAGAAGTTGTTCCATCTTTAGTTTCTTTAGTTTTTTGTAACTACTCAGTCGCTGATTTTTAGACAGAATTTACAGAATAAAACAGAATGAAGAAAAACCAAGAATTCTCTGCATTCTGTTTAATTTTGTTCATTCTGTCCAAAACATCTGAGTAGTTACAGTTTTTTTAATTATTGACTGCGTAACATCAGTTATTGAAAAACTTTTTCCAGCAACAACCGGCGCGCCGTTTGCCCGGCATCGGCCCCGGCGCTGCTCATGGGCACGTTCAGGCAATGGGTGTACATCACGCCATCGTCGCCGATCTCGACCACCATTTCGCCGGGGGTGATGGTGATGCCGTGGGCGCTGACGGCGATGATTTTTTCATTTTCAGTTTGCGGTGCAATGCCGATGATGCCAGGTGTGATGGGCAACTTGGGGTCGATGATGTAGCGGGCAACGATGATGCCGCTCTTGACAATATCGATCAGCAGCCGGTAGATGTAGAGCAAAAGCGCGCCGATCGCGAGGGGCAATTTAGCCAGTGAAATGCGCGAGGTGGGTTTCACCAGCACGCTGACGCCGAACCCAACCAGCAACCCCACCACCAGATTACTAGGCTCCAGATTTTGGGTAAAGGCCAGATAAACCGCCCACAGAACCAGGGTCAGAGAGATGTATGCCATTGGATTAACTCAATTTTTGCAGCGGCTCAACTTCGGTTTTTTACTTGACCAGCACGGCCTGGATATACAGCGCCGGCGCATACGCCCATTGTGCTGCCGTCGTCGTCACCTGCAGCAACGGCTCGGCAAAGATGCCCAGGATCAGGCACAGCCCGATCAAACACGTCGGGGCCAGCAGACTGTCGCCGGTGGCTTTCACCTTGTTTTCGCTGGTGCGCGGCTGCCACCAGATACGCATAAACGCGCGCATGACGTAGGTGAGCGAGAGCAGACTGAGCACGCCGATGATGGCGAGCGAGATCCAGGTGCTTTCGCCACCGGCCGCTGCACCACTGCGAAACAAAGCCAGTTTGCTGATGAAGCCATTGGTCGGCGGCAACCCAGCCAACGCCATGCCGCCCACAAAGAACAACACGCCCGCCCACGGCGCATGCCGGCCCACACCCTGCACCACCTCGAACGAGGCCGACTTGATGGGCGCGCGGCTGGCCACGTAGCCGGCCAGCATGAGCAGCGCGCTTTTGATGAGGCTGTGGTTGATCGTGAACAGAATGGCCGCAGCCAGCGCCAGCGGCGTGCCCCAGCCGATGGCAACGAGAATGAAACCGAGCTGGGCCAGTGTGCTATAGGCCAGCATCCGTTTTGCATTGTGCGTGCCCAATGCGCCAAAGCCGCCATAGGCCACGCCAGCCACACCGATGATGAGCAACAGGGTACGAATGGTATCGGCCTGGCCCACAAATAACAGGGTGGTCATGCGCATGAAACCATACACGCCCAGCTTCACCACCACCGACGACAACATGGCACTGACCGCCGTGGGCGCGACGGTGTGAAAGTCGGGTTGCCAGAAATGGAAGGGAAAGGCCGCGCTCTTGATCATAAACGTCGCAAACAGAAACACGATGCCCAGCCACAACGTCGGCTGATCGGGATTGGCTTGCACGCGCTGAGCCAGATCGGCCATGTTCAGGGTGCCATAGCCGATATACAAACAGCCGATGGCGATGAGCAGGAAGATCGACGCCAGCATGCTGATGTAGACGTATTTGAGCGCGGCCTCGGGGCCATACCGGTCATCGCTGATGGCGGTGAGCGCGGCGGCGGTGATGACCATGAGCTCGACCATCACGAACAAGTTGAAGATGTCGCCGGTAAGCATGCCGCCGGTGAGACCGGTGACCAGCGCCAGAAACAGCGGCATAAACATGGGATAGCGTACAGCCGCGTCTTTCGCGCCGATGGCATAGATGAGGCCAAACACCATAACCACCTGCACCATCAGGGCCATGAGGCTGTTGAGCGCATCGGCAGCGATGCTGATGCCAAACGGCGCGGTCCAACCTCCCATCTGGAAGATCAGCGGCTGGCCAGTGGTATACACGGACCAGAATACGGCAATCGTGGCCGCCATCGAGGTGAGCAGTACACCCAATGACCAGGCCGCCTGGGCACGCCAATGCTTGTGCAACAACACACCGATGGCGGTGCCGGCCAGTGGGATGACGAAGGGCAGAATGACGAGGTGAGAAATTAACATACAAACTTTACAGGCCTGGCGTTTGCGCTAGTGCCGCAACTCGTTCAGGTGCTCGCTGTCGTTGGTGGAGTAGCGGGCGGTGAGAACACGCAGCAGCGCCAGGGCTACGCTGAAGGTACCCATGCTGATGACGATGGCGGTCAGGATCAGGGCCTGGGGCAGGGCGTCGCTGCGCTGGCCGGTGGCCTCACTATAGGACGCGACGATGCCGTTATAGGCCCCGATCGATAGCAAAAACAGATTGACCGCGTTTGAAAGGATGACCAGGCCCAGCGCCGAACGAATGACGTTGCGCCGCATGAGCTGATAAATGCCGATGGCGAATAACACGCCGATGGCGAGAGATGTCAATATTTCCATGGTTTACTCGTTTTGCACGATGGCGGCTGGCAGATGGCTGCTGGCGGCTGGCAGCTAGTGCTAGTGGCCAGCCGCCTCCGCCTTCGGTTGGGGCAATGCCGTGCGCTGCATAGTGCCGAGCATGGCCGATGCGCTCCCGATCACGGTGGAGCAGATCGCTATCTCGAACAGGAATGAGGTGCTGAAATAGAAGCCGTACGGCAGCGGCAGATTGAGCGCCTTGCCAAAATCGAACGGCGCAAAAAAGTGTCCGCCCATGAGCGCAGGCGCGATCGAGCCCACTATCACGATCAACATGCCGGCGCCGATAAAGATGGGCGGCTTGAGCCAGGTCAGGCGTTCCTGTGCCTCGTGATAGCCGAAAACCAGATAGGTAAAGCCAATGCCGATGCTGATGATGACGCCGGCGGTAAAGCCATCGCCGGGCTGGTCGTGGCCATAGATCATGTGCACGATGCCCACCACGAGCACAATCGGCATGACAAACTGGGCCAGCAGCCGGATGAGGGGCGACAGGCGTGGGCCGGTGATGCCAAACACGCGGGGTGGCGCTTGCGGCGGTTCATGGTGTTCCCGAAGCAGGGCAATGTCCGGTGCCACCGGATGCCTGATGGCGGCAAAACGCAAAATCGTAAAAACAGCCAGGCCGGCCATGCTAAATACGGTGATCTCGATCATCGTATCGAAGCCGCGAAAGTCCACGACGATGGCGCCGACGATGTCTTGCGCGCCGGTCAATGGCTCACTGTTTTGCTCGTAGTAGGGCGTGACCACGCTGTCGCGCGGGCGGGAGCTCAGTGCGAAGAAGCACATGGCGGCGACGATGACGCCAGAGCCGGCCGCCAGCAGGGCATCGCGCATGTTCAATTTCAATTTGGGAGCCTGATGCTTCACCAGCGGCTCCTCGTTGCCAAAGGGATTGGGAAAGCGGCCGTTTTTGGGCAGCTTCATCAGCGCAAATAGCAGGAGCAGTGTGGTCAACACATCCACCACAATCTGCACCAGCGCGACATCCGGCGACGGCTCGAGCGCGATCAACAGCGCCATCGCCAGACCCGACGCACCCAACGCCAGGATGGCCAGCAGATCTCGGTTGAGCACCACACTGGTGGCCGAGGCACCCACCACGAGGATGAGGCTGAACACGCGCAAGTAGGACTGGATGCCGGACGGGAATGACGTCAGCGTCCAACCGGTTTGCCAGGCGCGCAACAGATCGCTGTGTGGCAACGCCACAATCACAAATAAGCCACCCATGCCGATCAACATGATCGCGAGGTAGCGCCGCAGGCTGCCCGATTGAAGTTGAGTGGCCCAAAACGCGGCGCGATCCAGCCCATGCACCACGCCGTCATAGACCCGGTTCATGCTAAACGTTGGCGCGGCGGCAAACGCCTCGCGGTTCACCCAGCGGCCGCGCACAGCGAAGAGGATGATCCCGAGGGTGATGGCCACGCCGCTCAGGATCAGAGGCGTGTTGATGCCGTGGAACAACGCGAGATTGGCCTTGACCGGCGCGCCAAACGCGGCCGTGCCGGCCAGCGCCACCAGACTTTCGAGCGAGACGAGCGGGACATAGTGCTCGAAGGCAAACAGGATGGATAGCAGTCCCAGCAGTGCCGGAGCCAGCAACATACCCAACGGCGGCTCGTGGGGATGGGCATGTGTATCCTCAGGCTCTGCCTTGCCAAAGAACGTGTCGACGATGAGGATGGCGGCCTGAACCAGCATCAACGCGCCCATGATGACAACGGCGATGGAAATCAACCAGCCCCAGACCGGCTCCTTCACGGTCGCGGCCAGCAAAGTCTCCTTGGCCAGAAATCCAAACAGCGGCGGCAGGCCCGCCATCGAGATCGCGACCACGCTGCCGACGACAAGTGTGAGCGGCATGGCTTTGGCGAGTCGGAGAACAGCCAATTTGCGTAAATCGCGAGTGTGGGCGGCGTGATCGACGATGCCGGCCACCAGGAACAACGCGCCTTTGTAGAGCGCATGGGCGATCAGGCCGACGATGAAGGCTTTGAACGCCTCGGCACTGTGCTGGCCGAGCAGGAGCATGAGCACGCCGAGCTGGCTGATGGTGGAATAGGCCAGCAAGCCTTTGAGGTCGTTCTGGCGCAGGCCATAAAACGCGCCGATGAGCATGGTCAGCGTGCCGCCGCTGGTGAGCAGCCAGAACCACATCTCGGTGCCGCCCAGCGCTGGATACAGGCGAGCCATGAGGTAGAGGCCGGCTTTGACCATGGTGGCGCTGTGCAGGTAGGCGCTGGCGGGCGTGGGCGCGCTCATCGCGCCGGGCAGCCAGAAGTGAAACGGGAACTGAGCGCTCTTGGTGAAAGCGCCGAATGCGACCAGCACCAGCGCCACGGCATACAGGGGGCTGGCGCGCAGCGCATCACCCTGGGTCAGGATGGTGGCGATGTCGCTGGAACCGGCGATATAGGCCACGAAGACCAGGCCGGCCATGAGCGCAATCCCACCGCCACCGGTGATGAACAGCGCCCGAAATGCACCGCGCCGGGCCGCCTCATCCTGCGACTTGTAGGCCACCAGCAGGAACGACGTGATGCTGGTGCCTTCCCAGAATGCGAACAGGGTAATGATATCGCCGGCCAGCACGAGGCCGAGCATGCACACCATAAAGAGCAATAGATAGAGGAAGAAACGCGCATCCTCTGGCAGCGGCGATGGCTTGTGGGCGTGTTTGTGATCAGGCTTGTGATCAGCCTTGTGTGCGTCGTCGTGGGGTTGGTCGTGATCGGCAAAGTAGTAGCCGGCGTAGATGAAAACCAGTGCGCCAATGCCGCTGACCAGCAGCGCGAAGACTGCGCTGAGGCCGTCGAGGTAGAGGCCGATGCCGATGCCCAGGGACGGCAACCAGTCTGCGCGCCAGGCGATGGGACCACCGCTGGACAGGGCAGAAATTTGAGTTGCGATCAGGGCAAAAATGCCGGCTGGCAGCAGAGCCAGCAACCAACCCAGGGCAATTGTGGAAAGGGTGTTTCCCCTGCGCTGTGTCAAGGGCTTAATCGTATCGCAAATTCGGCCGGGTTTCTAGAGTGTGAGGAATGGGTAACGCATCCACATGAATACAGTTAGGACAAGAACCGGACAACAAAATCGGCGGGCGAGATGATAGGAATGTCACGAAAGGTCTTGAGGACAAGTAAATGGCTATCACCCGAAATGACAACATCGGCTCCGCCCTCTAACGCGACCGCTAGAAAGATGTCATCATCAGGATCATCCGAGACCGCGGAACCCAAATGGTGTCCAGAAACAAGTTCGCTGGCTTTGATGAGCTCATCGATCACGTCATCAATTTGCTCCGGAGTAAGTTTGTGATATTTCACAATCTTGGGCCGGTTCAGCACGTCCTGCAATTCCTCAATGGCAGCGATAGACGTGAGTAGCCGAATGCGTTATGCGCGAATAGCTTGATAAATGGTCCGAGGCGCAAGTGCACGCGGAGAGATCAACGCGCTGACAAAAATGTTGGTATCGATGACGGCGCGAATCATTATTGGCTTCGCTTCCTGCGTTTCTCAGCCCGCACGACTTTCACTTCTGCGTCAATCACTTGTTGCAACTCGTCAGGGTCAATATCTTTGGGAACCCGGCTTAACAATTCATCCAACCGTTTGAGACTGGCCTCGCGTGGTTCAAGTGTCGCCGTGCCAGATTCAATGATGCGTTGGAGCATGCGAGGACTGATGATGATGGCAGTTTCAGTGTTGTATTTCTTCACGACCACTACACGATCCGTATATCGCACCTGGTTGAGCACATCGCCGAGACTGAGCCGCAATTCCTCGGCAGAAACCTCAAGTGGTTGGGTGCTTTTAAGCAATTCTTGGCTGGTCATGCACTTACATTATCATCAAATCATGAGAATCTTAAGATTCTCGCGATTCAATGTGCCTTTTGAATTGTTCTCGCGATGGACGTCTTATCAAGATCGATTTGCCTGAATACTGCTTCTTCCAATTAATAGTGGGAACAGTCCACCTGAAAAACCTAGAAAAAGAAGAAAGATTATCAAGACAGCTCTTGACACATCTGACTGAATAGCTGACTGATTTTGTGGCAAAACAAGCTCATCAATTAATGCAAACGCTCCACCGGTGATGACAGTGCCAACTAATAAGGTAGGGAATATCATCAGGCCACTCAGAAGTGCTCGAACCGATGATGCTCCGATTCGATATGCGATAAAGGAAATCGCTGAAGAGATTACTATCATGGCTCCACCAATAGTCAATAGCGTGAAGCTCGTTGTCTCGGCCCCTGAAAGGTTTCCCGCCAGCAAACACATGAGGATAGGCAATGTGATGATTAACGCCGGGATCGTAATCAGGGCCAAGTATTTCGTTAGGTTAGAAACTTAGTCATCATTGCTCATCGATTGTTTGATCGGATAACGTCTGAAATTGCTGCCCTAGCCCTTAAACTTCTCCGGCCACATCTTCCTCACCCAGCTCAGCGCGTCGCCGACTTTATCGCTTTTGCGAGCTTCCACGGCACTGTCTCTCGTGCTGTCCAGCAGCATTTGTAGCTTGTCGCCGTTCACGCCGCCCTGCGTACCGATGAAGACGAGGCGCGTCGTCGGCGTGGTCTCGCCCCACGGCCCCGCAAACGTCAGTTGAGCGCGCTTGCCGACGATGTGCACCACGGCCTTGCGCTCCGGCGCCTCTTTCAAATACACAAATCCTTTCGAGCGAAAGATCGTCAGCGGCAGGTTGTCAATGGCTTCGCACAGGGCCTTGTAGTTCAACGGCTCGCCGGTCTGATAGGTCCAGGTGTTGAACACGAGCGTGTGATCGGCGTGTTCGTGATGATCATGCGCGTGATCATGCGTGTCCTCGCCGTGCGTCTCCACGCCGCGTGTCTCCACGCCGTGCACATGCACATCGCGCTTCTCGCGGCTTTGCAGCTTTTCGATGGAGTATTGGCCGACACCGAGCAGCAGTTCCAAGGGCGCGCGCCCATGGGTGACCTCGAGAATGCGCGCATCCGGCACCACCTCGCGGATGAACGAGCGCGCCGCGGACAGGCCGGCTTTGTCCACCAGATCCACCTTGTTCATCACGATGATGTCGGCGGCGCTGATCTGGTCCATGGCCAGCACTTCCTGCTCACCCTGCAAATCGCGAATCTGCTCGGCATCCACCACGGTGACGATGCTGTCCACGGCGGCAAACGGGCGCAGGGCCGGCAGCATGAAGGTCTCGGCCACGGCGAAGGGGTCGCTGACGCCGCTGGTCTCGATGACGATGTATTCGGGCGGGTCGTCGCGCTGGATCACACTCAGCACAGCCTTTAAGAGATCATCGCGAATGGTGCAGCAGATGCAGCCGTTGGACAGGCTGACGCTCTCGCCTTCCACGCCGATGATCAGCTCGCTGTCGATGTTGACCGAGCCGAAGTCGTTGACCAGCACGGCAATGCGCATGCCGTGGTTGTTGTTCAGGATGTAGTTCAGCAGCGTGGTTTTGCCGGCACCCAAAAATCCGGTGATGATCGTGATAGGCACTTGTGTGCGCGGCACTTGGGTGTGCGGCACCTGTTTCGTTTTTTGGTTCATAGCTCGAGGTTGATGTTAGTGCTTAATCCTAAACAGCAGCTTAGCACTTCGCGCATCCCTCACCGCAGCAGCTGAGGTCGTCCAGGAACATGTTGTTGCGGCGATAGTCCTCCAATAGCGCTGTGTCGATGTTCAGGCGTTGGGCGATCTGGTTGGCCACCACGGCGAAGCGCTGGCGAAACTTGTAGATGAAGCAAAAGATATGGGTGCCCTGCCGCACGCTGGGGCCGACCAGAAACAGGCCCGGTGTGCGGGTGCTCTCGTCGTGCCCGGTTAGCAATGGCATGCCGTCGTCGCGAAAGTCCCACAAATCTGGCGTTTGATGCGCGCTGCTGTGAAAGCCAGTCGCCAGAATGGGCTGCGAGTTGGTCTCGATCCAATCACCAGCCTCGGTTTGCAAGGCCCAGCGTTTGCCGTGCTTCTCGACCCGGCTCACTCGCGCGTCCTTGATCAGCTCGACCAGGCCAGTCTGAAGCGCTTTGCGCAGGCGGCCTTTGGTGTAGGGCGAGAGGGCGATGCTGGGATCGGGGTCCTCGTAGTCCCACTTGCCCTCGCCGTCGAGCACGCGCACGTGTTTGCCAAGCTGGGCCAGGTGGATGGCAGCGTCGATGGCGCTCTCGTAGCCGCCGATCACGACAAACTCCTTGCCCTTCATGCCGGTCCAGGTCTCGATCAGGCTGTTGTGCAGACACAGATCGGCCCCTGGGAACGGCGTTGTTTTGGGGAATTGAAACTCGCCGCCGGCCCAGATCACAAATCGGCTGCGCAGGGTACCGGTGCTGGTGTGCAGTCGAAATTCATCGCCCTCGCGAGTCAGGGCGTTGAGCGCGATGCCGGTCTCGATGGGAAGCTCCCAGTGTTTGGCCACGCCCTGTAGATAGGCCGCATATTGCTCGCCGGAGGGGTGCTCAGTGTCCAGGGTGAAGGCGGGCGAGGTTTGCAGCGCGATGGAATTCAAGTCCATGAGGCCAAACGGATTGCCGTTGAACGAGGGGCTGATGAAGCGCATCTCGCGCGGCCAGCGCCGAAAAGAAGCGCCGATCTGGTCACGCTCGATGAGTTTGAAGTTGTCCATCCCCAATGCCTGCAACACCAGACCCACCCCAATGCCGGCCGCGCCTGCGCCCACAATAATGACGTCGATGACGTCGGTCCCATCGACAACGACCAACCCATCCTGCGAGCCCATTTCTTTATCCATTTCAGTGTCCTTCACCCCTCTACGCAACCTATTTGCATAATCACTTTCGATTTTGTCTTCAATTTGGATTGTAGAACCATCCAAAGACAAATAACTATTTCTATTGTGATTATCCGAGAGGAGGCTACACTGTTCGGCTTAGGTTTGTGATGCAACAATTGCAAAGTTGTATCTAAATCAATAAAAAATAGAGGAGCTTACTTGCGAAAATGACATCTCGATCTTTAAGGCGTGGTGCGGCCGGACTAGCAGCGGTTGGGTTAGGCGTGGCCGCCTTTCTGCTCATGCTGGTGCTGCTGCAAGGCACCCATCAGGCCCAGGCACTGACCGCTCAGTCAGTGAAAACCCAGACAGTGGCAGCGGATCTGTCCATTACCAAGACCAATGGGTTAACCGAGGTTGTGCCCGGCATGACCGTGTTCTACACCATTACAGCCCGCAACAACAGCACCGGCACCATCACCAACGCGTTGCTCACCGACTTCGTGCCTGCTCAATATGAACCCAAGTCGTTTACAGTTTCGGGCAGCAATGTGCTCGACGTAGGGGTGCTGACTTTTACAGTCGGCCAGCCCATCTACATCACCATCACCCTGGCTGCGGGAGGTTCGCTCAACCTGGTGCTGTCCGGCACCGTGCTCGCCAACGCCACAGGCATCCTGACCAACACCGCCCACATCACCGGCGATGCCGACATCAGCGAAACCAACCCGATCAATAATATCGCCATTGATGCCGATCCCATTCGCGTCATCACCACGACACCGCCGACGCCCGAGGGCCAGTTGCAGATCAGCAAGACGGACGGCGTCACTCAAGTGGTCACTGGTCAAAATATCACCTACACCGTCACCGTCACCAACCCCACCCCATTTACCCTGACCCACGTTCGCATCACCGACACCCTACCCGTCGGCTTTGTGATCAGTGATGCGCAAATTTATTTTAGCAATGGCATCACGCCCCAGATCGGCATCACCGCCAACAACACCCTAATCACGGCCATGGTCAGCCTCAATCCTCAAGACCGAATCAGTATCACCCTGGCTGGCACCGTTGGGATTGCGCCCTCGCGATGGCTCACGAACACCGCTGCTGTGTCTGCCTCGCCGGAGCTGACCCGGGTGCTGGGACAAGTTGCCACCGACATCGATGTGATTACCAATTTTGTAGAACTCACTCGCACCACGTATTTGCCCGCCATTATCCAAATCGAATGAACCCTGTCTCGTGGGATGAACGGGCCGGATTTGCTGGCGACGGATCAGAATGGCACAATGATTTCGTGGCGGCCGCAGTCCGCACAATTGCGCCGAAGAGATGGAACACAATAAGTGCCATGAACACTGTCATGACTGATCAAGAGAAATTTCTGTTCGACTTGCAAGGATTTATCACCGTGCCAGACGCGCTGGATGCGGCGCAGGTGGCCGAGCTCAACCGCATTCTGGATGAGCACATTGCCCAGGACACGCCCGCCGACGCAACCAATAAGCGCTGGGGCAATTTGCTGACGTGGGGCCGTGCCTACCGCGACCTGATCGGCAATCCCCGGCTCATGCCTTTTCTGCAAGAGTTGCTGGGTAAAAACTTCCGGCTCGATCATGACTATGCAGATTTGATCCGGCCCAACCCGAATGGCGAGGCCGTGAAAGGCCCCATCGGCACCATCCTGCACGGCGGGGCCACCCCCTACGATTCCGCCCAGTATTACCACTTCAAGGACGGCCGCATGCACAACGGCCTGATCGTGGTGGCCTACAACCTGTGCGATATTCACGAGGGTGACGGCGGCCTGGGTTGTGTGCCGGGCAGCCACAAGAGCAATTACCCCTACCCGGCCGAGTGGCGTCCACTGGACACCTTGCAGCCGCATCAACGCGCTGTGTTTGGCCCGGCCGGCAGCGCCATCATTTTCACCGAGGCACTGACCCACGGCACGCTGCCCTGGCGCGGCAAGGGTGAGCGCCGAACGGTGTTCATGAAGTACAGCCCCTTTGCGCTGTCGTGGTCGGCGGCGTACTACAAGGCCGACGAATACGAAGGCCTGACTGATGAACAAGCGGCAATTCTGGAACCGCCCAATGCGCGTTACCGTGGCCGCGAGCCGCGCTGGGGCATCAGCAAATAAGTGTCGGTCGGTGTTAGTCAGGTGTCAAAGGTGTCTGAAGTGTCTTTTGGGTGTCGTTCACCAGGCCAAGGTGCCAGACGACACTCAAGACACCTCAGACACGCTCGACACCTACCGATACCTACTAACACCTACTAACACCTTAAATTCAAACCTCGCTCACGGCAATCTGGCCAGCACATACAGCGCAATCACCACGGCCAGCGCCCACAAACCCACCGCCGCTTGAAGCGGCCGATCCTTGAAAATCAATTCGTCCGGAGCCGCGCCTTCGCCCTTCACATGCACCAGATAAAGATAGCGAAACAGGGCATACAGCACGAACGGCACGCTCAACATCATGCTGTGGTTGGCCGGCAGTTGGGGGGCCGAGAAGGTATAGAAGGTGTAGCTCACGATCAGCGCGCCGGTGATGATGGAGATGATCTGATCGAGCAACGGCAGGTTGTATTCGCGCAAAATGGCGCGGGTGCCAGCCTTATCACCCAGATCCATCAGCTCCTGGCGGCGCTTGCCAAAGCCGATCAGCAGGGCCAGCATCGACACGCACACATACAGCCAGGGCGAAAACCGCACCGCCTCCACCAGCACGGTGCCGGCGGCCACACGCAAGACAAACCCGCTCGCCAGCACAATCACGTCCAGGATCACAATGTGCTTGAGCTTGAACGTGTAGAGCGTGGTGATGGCGAAGTAGCCCAGGGCGATCAACCCAAAACCAAACCGGGTGGCAAAGGCGATGCCGAGCGCGGCCACAATCAACACGCCGGCCCAACCCAGGGCCAGCGGCACCGGCACATCCCCGCGGGCAATCGGCCGGTTGCGTTTTTTGGGGTGGAGCCGGTCGGCCGCGACATCGGCGCTGTCGTTGATGAGATAGACCGCGCTGGACAGCAGACACAACACCCCAAAACCAATGACTGAAGCGATGACATAGTGTTCGACAAACAGCTTGCTGTCGAACACCAGCGCCGCAAACACCACAATATTTTTGACCCACTGACGCGGCCGCATGCTTTTGAGCAAGCCGCGCACCCGTTGGCCCAGTTGCACCTGCGGCAGTGTTTCTGCCGAGTCGGAATTCATGGTGCAATGATAGCGGCCGATGGCTGTCGCAAATGGGCATGCACGCTAGAATTGTGGGATGGCGGTTGGCGACTGGTAGTTAGCTGCCAGCAGCCAACCGCCAATTGCCATCCCTATGCACCGCTTTGAAGATCTCGCCCAAAGACTGATCGAAGGCTCGCTGGCCCGTGTGCTGCGTGAACGACTGAGCGCAAATGAAGTGCTGCGCGCGCTGGTGCGCGCCATCGAAGATGCCCAGGTGCTCAATGAGCATGGCGAGGGGCTGGCACCGAATCACTATTGGGTGACACTGAGTGAACAGGATCTGGCTCCACTGGAATACTTTCAACCCAACTTGGCCGATGAGCTGGCCGAGAACGTGCGGCAGACCATTTTGCACATGGGGTTGAAGATGGACATGGCCCCGCGCATCCTGCTGCGCGGCCTGAGCGAAATGCCGCCGCACCATCTGCGGGTCACGGCCCGCTGGGTGCCAGCCGAGCTGCCGGTGGCGGACACGGCCGCCCTGGCCGCCTCGCGCTCACCGTTGCCGCGCCATCCATTTCTCATCGTCGATGGCCGCCGGCAGGTGGGGTTGGACGCGAAACTCTTGCGCATCGGCCGCTCGCGCGACAACGACGTCATTCTCGACGACCGGCGTGTGTCACGACACCATCTGGAATTGCGCTGGCAGCCCGCCATCAGCCGCTTTCTGTGTGTCGATCTGGGCAGCTCCGGCGGCACCAAGCTGAACGGCTATCCCATCAAGGAATGCACGCTGGAGGCCGGCGATGTCCTCTCGCTCAGCGGCTGCGACATCATCTACGGCGAGGAATTTTCGCTGCACTCCACCGGCAGCTTTCCATCGGGCGACACGGCTTCGCTGACGGGTGGCTAGTAATCGAAACGTCAGACGTTTTGGCGAATGCGCGGCCGCACATTCAGCAACCCAATCCGGCTGTGCAGCTGATGCACGGCCGGGTCGAATTGGGCCAGCAGCTCCGGCAACGGCCAGATGCGCAGGTTGCTGTCCAGCAGTTGCAGTGCCGCGCGGGCCACGCCCGCCATTAGAGTGATGGCAAACTCCAGATCATCGTGCGGGCGCGGCCCCACAAATGGGCGATAGGTTTGCATCGCGGTTGCAGCCTGCCAGGCCAGATCGGCCATTTCACGCGGGCCTTCGCACAACACCTGATAACCCTGCAACGGCTGGCCGTTCTCGCGCAACGTCACGAATTCGCCAATGGCTGTGGCATCCTGATCGGCCAGCGCCTGAAACCGCGCGGCGGCCGTTGACATCTCATCCTTCAGCACCTGCGACGCCAGAGCCGTAGCCTCATCGGTTTCGGCCAACTCCGTCACCACCGCGGTAGCACGAGCCAGCGCCGCCGCCAGCGCCCCACTCAGCGCAATGATGGCGCCGGCCTGGCAGTGATCGGCCGATGCAATGTTATTGATGATGCTTGAGAATTTTTCTTCAACCATGATTGCCAAATCTCCTTAATGGGGCGAGATCTCTTGATAGACCTGTTGCACCCGCTCGACCATTTTTTGCCAGGTGAACTCTTGCAACACCCGCGCGCGCGCCGCCTGGCTCATGCGCCGGCGTTGCGTGGCATCCCGCATTTTTTCAATGGCGCTGGCCAACGCAACGGGATTGAGCGGCGGCACCACAAAGCCGGTCACGCCATCCTGATTGATCCAACTGGTGGCGGTGCCAATTTCGGTGGTGATGGCAGGCAAACCACATGACATCGCTTCCAGTGTGGCAATGCCAAACGACTCGGCGCGTGAGGTGGACGGCATGGCGTAGGCGTCGGCAGCCTGCAAATACAGAGGCAGCTCGGCATCCGTCGGCTCGCCAGGGAAAATAATCCGGTCGGCCACCTGCAACTGCGCCGCCAGTGTCTTCAACTCGGCGGCCATGGGGCCAATGCCGGCGATGACCGCGACCACATGCGGCAACTGGGCAACGGCGCGAATCACATCGTCAAAGCCCTTGTAATAGCGCAGACGGCCGACACCGATCAGCAGCAAGGGTTGTGCCGGCAGAAATGGGGCCAACAGGCGTTGTCGCAGCGACTCGGCCGCTTCACTGCGCTGATCCTTGAATCGCTCCGCATCAATGCCATACGGGACGATGCGGCATTTGTCGAGCCGGTCGCGCAGCCAGATCGAACTGCGCGCATACGCCTCGCTGGCCGGGATGATGCGATCGGCCCGCGCGATCACCTGCCGCAGCACCGGCGCATATACGCGCAACAGATTTTTTTGCCGCACGATGTCGCTGTGCCAACTGATGACGGTGCGTTTGCCACGCCCAAACCACAGGTTGCACGCCTCGCCGATGGGATACGGCGCATGCAAATGGACGATGTCGGCTTTGGTCGTGTGCCGGCTCACCAGGTTGGGAAATGTGGCGCTGATGGGCGCGGATTGCACATCCAAATGGCGGGCCGCTTTAATCAGGCGGACGCCGTTCACGGTCGAGCTTTCGGGCCGGTTGGAGAGGCTGTTGACCAGAACGGTCACGTCGTGGCCGTGCGATGCCTGCGCCTCGGCCAGCACACGAATGTAGTTTTCGATGCCGCCGAAGACGGGGTAATAATCTTTGTAGATGTGGGTGATCTTCATCGCAAGCACAGCCAGCCGCCATCTGCTAGTGGCTGGCAGCTGGCGGCTGGCTCTTTCTATACACTTCGATTGTACGACGCGCGGCCTCGGCCCAAGTGAAGCGCGCCGCCTGACTCAGGCTGCGCTGGCGCAAATCATCGCGAAGCGCATCGTTGCGCAAAATTTGCAGGCTGGCCTGGGCGATGGCATCGGGATCGGTTGGGTCAAATGACAACGCAGCGTCGCCGATGACTTCGGGCAGCGATGAGGTATTGGAACACGCCACCGGCGCGCCACAGGCCATGGCCTCCAGCGGCGTCAATCCAAAGCCCTCATAGAGTGAGGGAAAGACGAACAACTGGCAGGCCGAATACAGCGCGGCGGCGTCCTCGTCCGAGACCGCGCCGATGAAATGCACCAGGCTGTTCAGACCCAGCTCACGCACCCTGTTCTGGGCATCGGGGTAACGCGGATCCTGCCGGCCCGCGATTACTAACGGTGTCATCTCCGTGCCATCAGCCTGTTGCGCCTGCGTGACACGCTGCCAGGCCTCGATCAGCCGGACCAGATTTTTGTGCGGCTTGTTGCTGGCCAGATACAAGCCAAACTGGATCGGCAATTTGTATGTCTCACGTGTCGTGTTTTGGAGCGCTTCCGACTGCGGGGCAAAGACAGGGTCGGCCGCGGCCGGAATGACATCGAGCTTGCCGCGCGAAAAGGGGAAGTGATGGGCCAGATCGGCTGCGGCGCTGTGCGAGTCGGTGATGATTCGGCGCGAGGCGAGAATGGCGAGGCCGTTCATCAGCCGGATCAGCAGGCGGGTTTTGAGAGCCGGGGTCAACTGAGGATAGACCAGCGTAATGGTGTCGTGGATGGTGGTGACGGCGCGAGCGTGACCCGTGCGCAAAGGCCGCAGATAGTAGGGGAAGTGCACCAGATCGCCCTTAACCGGCAAGGTGGCTATGGCGTTGTGGCTGCTAAAAACAGGCATCGGCCATGCTAACAGGGTGACGCCGGCCTGGCTCAACTGGTCAAAGTCATACTGGGTGTTTTTGGCCTCCGGATCGTACAGCGCAACCAACTGTTCGCTGGACGGCAGCACCCCCGGCAAAGCCCGCAACAGGTTGTAGGCATAGCGGCCGATGCCGGGAAAGTGATCCTGAATGACGCGCGCGTCGAATATGATTTTCATTGCGAAACGGCCTGTTGGTTGGCAAATTGGGCGAGCGAGGGTGCATTACTGACGCGGCTGGCGTCGCGTGCGAACCACCAATCTCGCCACCGTATACATGCCCTTGAAGATTTCCTGGGTCGAAATTTTGGTGACACCGTATTGCCGGTCTTCGAACACGATCGGCACCTCGGCCACGCGCGCGCCGGTGGCCTGAACCAGTGTCAGCATTTCGACGAGAAACGAATAGCCGTTGGAGAAAATCTGATCCAGCGGAATCTGGCGAAGCGTGCTGGTGCGATACAGCCGAAAGCCGGCCGTGCAATCGCGCGCTTTCAGACCGAGCGCCAGGCGCGCCACAAAGTTGGAGGTTTTGCTCAGCCAGCGGCGATAAAACGGGTAGAGCACATCGCCGCCGGGGACATAGCGCGAGCCGATCACCAGATCGTTGTGGGCAATGGCTTGCAGCATGGCTGGGACATAGCGCGGATGATGCGAGAAGTCGGCATCCATGGTGAGCGCGGCCTCGTAATCCTGTTCGAGCGCATAGCGAAACCCCGCGATGTAAGCAGTGCCAAGGCCCATTTTGCCGGCGCGATGAATCACGTGCACGCGTGATGTTTTGGCCGCCCACTCGTCGGCCAGGTGGCCGGTGTTGTCGGGTGAGTTGTCATCCACCACGCACAGATCAACCGTGGCCGGTAATTTCAACAACTCCGGCACCAGCAACATGATGTTGACGGCTTCGTTATAAGTTGGAAGGACAATCAGTGTTCTCAAGGCCGATATTTTGCCTTACATCGCGCCAACGCGCTGGTTCAAGCGCAACAGGATGCCGAGGTTGTGCGGCACCAACGACGCGCCGCGCGTTTGCGAAGATCAAACATATCCTCCACAGACACCGTGCCGTCGGTTCATGAGCCAACACCGCCACATGCTTGACAAGACAATAAATTCTCTTATAGTAATATGCAAATATACGCATAATTGATTTGTAGAGATAACATGAACTTTAATTCAACGCGCACCCACCCGGCTCAACTCGCCACGGCCTGGGAGCCCGCGCGAGCGGCATTGGTGAGTCTGGCATTGCTGACAGATGCAGCGGTGCAAACAAACCTCTGGCTGGCGCAGACCTCGGCACAGCTCAGCCCGGAACAACGCCGGCGCAACACACTCATTTTCGGCTGCCTCGGTGATGTGCTGGTAACCGCATTCGATGAGGCACCAGGCGGCATGGCCGATTTCGAGGCCTACCTCGACGCATTGGCTGAGCTGAGGCCGGCCATCATTCGACAGCGACTGCCGAGCCCGGACAACGAGGCCGTTCAACACGTTCTGACTCAGAATGCGAACCTCAAGTCTGAGCTTGAGCCGCTGCTCAAAAGCCCCTCCGCGGCGCGCGATTACTGCGTGGCTCATTTGCGCGAACTGTGGACCCAGTTTTTGAAGCCGGAGTGGCAGCGGCACACCACCCAATTGCGTGGGTTGACTCATGCACTCAAACAGCCGGTCGCGACGTTAAATGAGGCGGCAGGGTCGGCATCAGGACGCAGCGCCATCGAGCTGACTCGCCGAATGTTGCAGCGTGATCTGCCGGAATGGGCTTTGGCGCAATTGGCCGGCGTCTCACATGTGGTCTTGGTGCTGTCGCCGCACGCGGACTTGTTTATCAATCGTTTCGGCCAGTCCAACACGGCCTATGTCTTCACCCCATTCGACAACGCGATGATGCGCAGCACGCCCGTGCACGTAGCCGAGGTGTTGGGCACGATCAATGCGCTGGCCGATGAGGCCCGCCTGAAAGTGCTGGAGCTGCTGGCGGCCAATGGGGAGATGCGCGGCCAGGAGCTGCTGGCCGCACTCGATGTCAGCCAGCCCAATGTATCACGGCATCTCAAGCAATTGGTGGGCGCGGGTTTGGTGGAGGAGCGCAGAGCCGGCGATGCCAATAAGCTATACACATTACAAGCCGAGGGATTGCGCAAACTCTTCCACAAATTGTCTCAACTGCTCAGCGAGGACAACGCCAGCGCCAATGTGTCGCGTAATCGCGCCGTAACCGCGCGAGCCAGTGCGTTGTCGGCCTACCCCGCAGCGCTGCGGCCCTTCCTTGATGATCAAGGCCGGGTGATGCATTTCTCGACCAAGCCGCGCGAGCAGCGGGTGGTGCTGGACTATATGCTCTCCAAGTTTGCACCGGGCCGCACCTACACCGAGCTCGAGGCCACCGATCTCATCAACCAATGGCTCATAAACTCGTCGGCACGACGGTTTGGGATCGATGCCGTGACCCTGCGGCGTGCCCTGGTGGACGAACACGAGTTGCAGCGCACCAAGGACGGCTCGAAGTATTGGCGCGAATCCAAATAAAAACGTCAGACTTCTTCCTGGAAGAAGTCTGACTTTGAGTGTCTCTACAAGTAGTCTTTCAGCTGCCGGCTGCGGCGTGGATGGCGGAGCCGACGCAGGGCGCGCGCCTCGATCTGGCGAATGCGTTCGCGGGTGAGGCCGAACTTCTGGCCGACTTCTTCGAGGGTGTAACACTTGCCGTTCACCAGGCCGAAGCGCAGGCGCAGGATGCGTTGTTCACGCGGCGTCAGCGTGCTCAGCACCTGCTCGATCTTCTCTTTCAACAGATTGTCGAAGGCGACCTGATTGGGCGACGGCGTGTTCTCGTCCTCGATGAACGAGCCAAACTCGTTGTCCTCTTCCTCACCCACCGGCTGCTCCAGCGACATGGGCCGCCAGGACACCTTCAGCATCCACTCAACCTGCTCGCTGTCGATGCCAAGTTCGACCGCAATTTCCTCGGCCGTGGGCGTGCGGCCCAACGATTGCTCCAGCTCGCGAGTCGCTTTGTAGAGCCGGCGAATCCGATCGTTCATGTGCACCGGCACCCGAATGGTGCGGCCCTGATCGGCAATCGCGCGGGTGATCGTCTGGCGAATCCACCAGGTGGCGTAGGTGCTGAAGCGAAACCCCAGTTTGTGGTTGAACTTCTCCACCGACTTCATCAGGCCCAGATTGCCCTCTTGAATCAGGTCGAGAAAGGGCACGCCGCGGCCCATATACTTTTTGGCAATGCTGACGACCAGACGGGTGTTGGCTTTGATGAGGTGCTCGCGGGCCAGCCGGCCATTTTCGATTTCAGCCTCAATCTTGCGCACCTCGGTCTGGTTGTGGTGGCCGTTATTGGCCATTTTGCGTTGAGCAACGCGGGCGCGGGCAATCGCTTTGGCCAGCCGCACTTCCTCTTCGTTGGTCAGCAGCGGCACGCGCGTCATCTCGCGCAAATACAGGCCTACGCCGTCATCGACACTGATGTTGGCCAGATCATCCTCACCCAGCACGGGCTGATCTTCATCCTCATCGGCTTCCTCTCCCTCTTCCGCATCAGCCAGGTCACCCAGGATCGAATCGACATCCTCTTCTTCCTCTTCCTCGGCGCTGGGGTCCTGGATCTTAACCCCAGCTTCATTCAACGAATTGATAATCTGCTCGATCTGGTCGAAATTTTCATCGCCCTCCGGCAGCAATTCGAGGATGTCTTCAACAACAACGTAACCTTGAGTTTCAGCCTTGATCAATAGCGAGGCAACAATCTGATCTTCGTCAAACTGGGACATACAGGCTCTTCTCCAAAGTAACTAAAGCAACTGCTGGTTTGCCTATGACGGAACCTTAATCACGTTCGTCCGGCTCGTCTTTAGGCTTGAGCTGAGGTTGGGTTCGGCGTGGAACCTCACCAGCAGAGGAATCGCTCCAAGTAATGTGGACCCAGTCGTCATCGTCCTCGGCCAGAGCATTGGGCAAGTCCGTTGGGTTGTCGCCACCGTATTTCGGGTTGATCGGGTTAATGGGGGTGGCCAGAATGATCTCCTCGCGCAGCATTTCAGTCAGATCAATCCAACTGTCGCTGCTGATGCGACGATCCGGCTCATCTTCACTCTCGGAAAATGTGATGCGATCGGGCAAACTGTAGGGGACGTTATCGAGCACGATCTCCAATGGCAGGTTGAAAAACTCGAGCGAGCGAACACACTGGACATCCATGCCGGTTTCAAGGGTGCCGGCAACCAGCACATTTTCATCCGTCTTGGTAAACGCGATCTCGCCACGCAAGTAAGACACCTTCAACTCGCCACCATCTACACTGCCAGCATTGCCAGCATCAAACCAGGTTGGGCCACGATCCAGCCATTCAATCTGAACGCCACCGACGGGGCCGTAAATCAACTTATTCAGCCGGTAACGCATTCCTAAATCGTAACACGGTTCAGGAAGCAGCGTCAATGATTCTTGAATGGCTTGATGAATCCCTTGATGAATGGCTGTCTCGCGCTTTTTTGTCACAATCCCGATTGCGGTGCAGCAGGCTGGGTATTGTCTTGTGGATAACTGAGTGACAAACCAGGCTGTAGCTGTGGGCAACTATGGGGTTTTAACGGACGCGATGTGTGTAAGTCGGCCTGGAATCGCGGCTCGTCTGTGCACAACTATCGCCAGTTTGTGTATGGGGTGTGAATCGCATAACAAACTTAAAAGAAGCTTGCAATTTAAGGTTGCAACGGTCAATCTCCTTGAGTCGCCCTGCCCACATGAGTAGAATCGCGTTCCCTTCGTCCAGGAACACTAGACCTTCATACTCACATGGCTGCGGCAACGCAGCTCATCATTGCTGACAGGTTCAAGTCGACGTGCAAGCCCAACGGCACACGCTTCCTTTCGTAGGTAAACTCGGCGCACGGGAGTCATCCATGAGGCCAGAAGAAGCATGGCAGTCCACTCAGGGCGAACTTGAGCTCAATGTAGCCAGGGGCAGTTATGCCACCTGGTTGAAATCAACTAAATATGTCAGCTACGAAGAAGGCCTGTTTCTGATCGGCGTTCCCAATGGCTATGTCAAAGAATGGCTCGAACAACGGATGCTCAATGACATCAAGCGTCTGTTGATCGAGCGGATGGGTCACGACGTGGAAGTGCAGTTTGCCTTGCTATCGGCCAATGGGTCGATCAGCACGCCTGTCACCCCCTTGCGCCCGGCTGAACGCAAAAGCCCGGATGCTGGCCCCGGCACCACTTCGGCCAAACCTGCAACGGGCCGCAGTGTCACGAATACGACAAGCTCAACCGGGGCAACCGGCTCGTTTGACGGGTTGAACGTGCGCTACACGTTTGAAGCCTTTGTGGTGGGTTCGGGCAACCGGATGGCCCACGCCGCGGCCATGAGTGTGGCCGAGATGCCAGCCGACCGCTACAACCCGCTGTTCTTGTACGGCGGCTCAGGATTGGGCAAGACTC
The DNA here is from genome assembly GCA_038213625.1 of Thermoflexales bacterium. Taxonomy (GTDB): domain Bacteria; phylum Chloroflexota; class Anaerolineae; order J036; family Brachytrichaceae; genus JANMVQ01. The sequence continues at coordinate 7,668 of JBBQST010000002.1, read as the reverse complement.
ACTTGTTACATGCCATCGGCCACGCCGCACGCTTGCGCGGCTTGCAGGTGTGCTACGTCACCAGCGAGACCTTCACGAACGAGATGATCGCGTCCATCCGTTCGCAGTCGACGGACGATTTTCGCAACAAGTATCGCCATGTGGACATGCTATTGATGGACGATATCCAGTTCATCTCAGGCAAAGAGTCCACCCAGGAAGAGTTCTTCCATACGTTTAACCAACTCCACGGCAGCAACCGCCAGATTGTGCTCACCAGCGACCGGCCGCCCAAGATGATGGTGACGCTGGAAGATCGGCTGCGCAGCCGCTTCGAGTGGGGTTTGATGTGCGATATTGCGCCGCCGGATCTGGAGACGCGCATGGCCATCTTGCAGACCAAATCGGCCCAGCGCCAGGCCAGCATTCCTCAGGATGTCATCGAGTTTGTGGCCAAGCAGGTGCAAAGCAACGTGCGCGAGCTGGAAGGCGCACTGACCCGGCTGATTGCCACCAGCGAGATGACCGGCCGCCCCGTGTCGGTGCAGTTTGCGCGCGACACGCTGGTCGATCTGGTGGGCCGGCGCACCCACATCACGCCCTCGCAGGTCATCGAAGTGGTCGCCAAGTATTACAACATCAGCGTGCCCGAGATCGTCTCGGCCAGCCGCAGCCGCGAGCTGGTGCAGCCGCGTCAGGTGGCCATGTATCTCATCCGCCAGGAAACCGACGCCTCGCTGCCCGAGATCGGCGGCCTGCTGGGAGGCCGCGACCACACCACCGTCATCCACGGCGTCGAGCGCATCAAAGAACGCCTGGAAAACGAAGAGCAGCTCCGCCGCGATGTCATGAGCGTGCGCGAGCAGCTGTATTTGAACGTCAATCCCTAGGGGAAAGGCAAAAGTAAAAAGGCAGAAGGCAAAATGGGGAACGCTCCCCTTTTTTTCTTCTGCCTTTTTACTTTTGCCTTTCCCCTCTAGCCCTCCCCCAAATAGGTCACGGCCAGATACAGCCCGGCCATGCCAACCAGCACCAGCACCAGGCCGAAGATGCGATAGATGCGCAGGGTGGTTGCGTCGCCGTAGCTTTTGAGCAGCCACTTGCCGATGGGGTCGTATTGCGTCAGGGCAGCCAGTGGCCGGCGCAGCGCCGAGAAGCCATTTAGCACCACCAAAAACGATAGGATTAAACCGATAATGCCCGAGATCATGTGTGAGTCGGGTGATTATAGAATCCATCTATGATAGATGAGGCTGCCGCGACGCAAAATGCGGCTGTGAATGTGGTGGGTGCGACATCGCGAGCGGTCAAAATAGGGCTGGTTCAGGAATGTTGGCGACGAGATGCGACTGCCCATGCCCAGGCGTTGTGGAATGGCGTGCACGATGCAGCGGCGCGCGGCGCTCAATTGGTGTGCCTGCAGGAACTCACCCTGCACCGCTATTTCGGCGATGTGAAAGACCCGGCCCTGTTTGATCTGGCAGAGCTTTTGGAATCGGGGCCGACCAGCCGCTACTGCAAGCAATGGGCCAGACAGGCCGGTGTCTTTGTCGTCGGCTCGTTGTTCGAGCGAGCGATTTTGCAAGACCCTGTAGGCTCGCCGGCCAAAACCCATTTCTTCAACACGGCCATTGTATGTTCGCCGGACGGCCAGCTCGTCGGCTTCACCCGCAAACAGCACATCCCACGCGGCACCGGCTACAACGAGGACTTCTACTTCGAGCCCGGCGACAGCGATTACCCCGTGCACGATCTAGGCTTCATCAAACTGGCAGTGCCGACGTGTTACGACCAGTGGTTTCCCGAACTGGCCCGCATTTACGCCCTCAAAGGGGCCGAGCTGTTGGTCTATCCCACGGCCATTGGCTCCGAGCCCGACCATCCCGAGTTCGACTCGCAGCCGTTGTGGCAGCAGATGATGACCAGCCACGCGATTGCCAATGGCGTGTTTGTGGCCGCGGTCAACCGCACCGGCAACGACGACCATGCGGCACAGAACGCTCAGCAGAAAGTAAACTTCTACGGCTCGTCGTTCGCGTGCGACCCCACCGGCGCGATTCTCACGCAAGCCCCGCGTCACACGCCGGCCGTGCAGGTGGCGACGCTGGATTTTGCCGTTCTGGCCTTCTGGCGCAAGCTTTTTCCGCTGCTGGCCCAACGCCAACCCCAAACCTATCAGCGCCTGCTGCAATCATGAGCCCTGAGCCTGGAGTAAACCATGATCAAACTTAAATCTATCGGCGTGGCGATTTTCGCCATGACCACGCTGCTGGTCTCGCTATCGGCCATGCCAGCGACCCTGGCACGCTCTTTTGCTGATACGGCCGCTAGAGGTCATAGCGGCGATATCGCCGATATCGGCGGTTGCCCCCTGTTTCCCGCCAATAGCATCTTCAACGCCCGTGTCGACAGCCTGCCGGTGCATCCAAGCTCAGCCTCATTTGTCAGCTCCATCGGCACCAACACCAGCCTGCATCCAGACTTTGGCACCACGTATCAGAACGCGCCCATCGGCATTCCCTACATCACCGTGCCAGATGCCCAGGCGCAGGCCAACATCACCTTTCGCTATGGCAACGAAAGCGATCCCGGCCCCTACCCCATCCCAGCCGATGCCCCCATCGAAGGCGGCCCTTCCAGCACCGGTGACCGGCATATCCTGATGGTGCAAACGCCCAACTGCAAGCTGTATGAGGTGTTTGCGGCCTACCCGCCCAACACCCGCAACAACGCCTGGTGCGTGAGCAATGCCTGGTGTGCCGACTCCGGCGCAGTGTGGGATTTGCGCAGCAATGCGCTCCGCACCGACACCTGGACCAGTGCCGATGCGGCCGGCCTGCCCATCCTGCCCCTATTGGTGCGCTACGATGAAGCCACCGCCGGTGAGATTCGCCATGCCATTCGCTTCACCGCCGACCTCACCCGCGATGCATATGTGTGGCCGGCCCGCCACAGCGCCTCCGACAACACCAGCGCCAGTGTGCCGCCGTTGGGAATGCGCTTTCGGCTCAAGGCCTCGGTCAATGTGGAGGCGCTGAACATCTCGCCTGAGACCAAAGTGATCTTTCGAGCCTTGAAGGCCTACGGCATGTTTCTGGCCGACAACGGCAGCAATTGGTATATCAGCGGCGCGCACGACCCGCGCTGGAACGATGAGGAACTGGTCGATGCCTTCAGATTGCTGAAAGGCAGTGATTTTGAGGCCGTGGACTCGTCTTCGCTGATGGTGAATATGAATTCGGGCGAGGCGAAAGCCATTTCACTCACCCCTGCGCCAATGCTTTCACCCACACCTTCCAGGACACCTTCCAGGACACCTTCATCCACACCATCAGCGCCTGCGCCTTCACCTACGCCGACACCAACATTTCCGCCATTTACCCCAAGTCACTGGACGCACTTGCCATTGGTGAGGCGATGAGAAAATGAGTCAGCACTCAACGTAAATCAATGTCTACACAGCTGTCAACACCGAAGCACTATTCATAATGCAGAAGAGGGGGAACGAACGATGTCGATATTAGGAAAGAAGGTGCGGCGCACTGCGCTGCGGGCCGGCCTGGCCCTGTGTCTGCTGGCAGTTCAACTCGGAGTGGCTGCCACACGCACATCGGCCACAACTATGGCCACCGGGAACACCCAGGCCATCGATCAGCCCGCCCGGTTCACCACACCCAAACAAAACCGCATCAGCCTGACGCCGGACGCGCAAGCGGCCCTGGCCGCGGCACAGCCCGACGACCGACTGTATGTGATCGTGCGACTGGGCAGCCCGACTGTTGCAGATAGCAAGGGCGAGGCGGTGCGGGCCGTGGTGCAACCGTACCTGTCGCTGAGCCGGCCCGCCGCCATTGCCCAGCGCAGTGCCATGGTGAACGCGCTGCAGGCTGAGGCTGCAGCCGCCCAGCAAAATGTGCTCAATGCGTTGCAATCAACAGAGTTCCAGGCTCAGGTCGATCACATTCGCACGTTTTGGATTTTCAATGGGCTGGCCGTGCGCGCCACCCCGGCTGTCATTCGAGCGCTGGCCGAGCGAAGCGATATTGAATCCATTCAGGTGGATGAATGGCGGCGCTGGGTGCACTCTGAACTCGTCACCGACACGTTGCCAATCACGCGTTCTAACAAATACAACTTTGTGAGCCCCATTAGTATGACCCTGGATTCGAGCCTGGCGGCCAGTGTAGAACCGCCGGCCGCTGGATCAGTCACCTGGGGCATCCAACAGATTCGGGCCGATCAGGTGTGGAATGGGTTGGGCATCAATGGCAGCGGCATTACTGTTGCCAATATTGACTCCGGTGTGGACTGGCAACATCCATCACTGCGAACGCGTTATCGCGGCTATGGCAACGGCGTGGCCTTCGATCATGCCCGCAACTGGCTCGATGTCACCGACGAAGGCTCCAGCTACCCGGTCGATCAGGAGTCGCACGGCACCCACACCATGGGCACGATAGTGGGTCTGGACGGCGTCGGCGTGGCCCCAGGCGCGCTGTGGATGGCCTGCAAAGGCTTGAACGGCGATGGCTATGGCCTGAGCAGTTGGCTGCACGCCTGCTTTCAGTTCCTGCTGGCCCCCAATAACGATCCCAACGCCGCACCCGACATCGTGAACAACTCGTGGGGCAGCAATGACGGCGACAACACTGAATTTCGCGAGGATGTGGTTGCGCTGCGTGCGGCCGGCATCTTCACCCTGTTCTCGGCCGGCAACAACGGCCCCAAACCCGCCACGGTGGGCAGCCCAGGCAGCTTTCCCGAGAGCATCGCCGTGGGTGCCACCGACAGCGAGGACGAGGTGGCCTACTTTTCGAGCCGCGGCCCCTCCCCCTTCGGCGGCCTGGTGCGTCCGGCATTGAGCGCGCCTGGGGTGAAGATTATCTCGACCGTGCCCGGCGGCATTTACAAAACCCTCAACGGCACCTCGATGGCCTCGCCGCATGTGGCAGGTGCAGCGGCCTTGTTGCTCAGCGCCAAACCCAGCATGGACATCGCCGCCACCCTGTATACGCTGACCAGCACGGCCGTGCCGCTGTCGACGACGATCCCCAACAATGACTCCGGCTATGGCCGCATCGATGCCTACAACGCCGTTCTGTCGATCCTCGAAAGCGGCGTCATTTCGGGAACTGTGTTTGAGCAGGATGGTGCGCCCATCGCAGGCGCACTAGTTACGGCAACGGGCTCAACACCTGTTGGCGTTCGTCATTCCATCACCACCACCGATGGCAACGGCCACTACTCCATGCGCGTGCCCTTCGGCATGTATACGGCCAGCGCCAGTGCGTTCGGCTTCAACACCAGCGCCGCCGTGGGACCTCGACTCGTCATCACCAACCGCGCCGTTGGGTTTGATCTGAATCTGGTGGAGCTGCCCACCGCGGTGGTACGGGGCCGGGTCAAAAATGTAGTCACCAATGAAGCCGTGACCGCGACCGTGCGAGCGCTGGGAACTCCCAAGCTGTCTTTGTCGATCAATGGCTGCCCACCCTGCCGATACGCCCTGGACCTGCCCGCCGGCATCTATACCCTGGAGGCACGGGCTACGGGCTACCTGGTGCAAACGCGCACCTTGTCTCTGGCGGCCGGCAACATTGTGGACATGGATTTTAACTTGCAGCCGGTGCAGCGAGTGGCCTTTGTCGATAGCGGCGCGTGGTACTACGGCAGTCAGGCCGGCTTCTTCCGCGAGGCACTCGATGCGCTGCACTGGGCCTATGACGAATACCGCGTCAAACAGATTCCCCGCGACACGCCCACCATCACCCAGTTGCTCAACTACGACACCGTCATCTGGAGCGCGCCCTACGATTCGCCCGGCCTGGTCGGGGCCGGCAAAGTCATGTCCGAGTTTCTGGGTGCAGGCAAAAACTTGATGTTGACCGGTCAGGATGTCGCCTTCTACGATGCCGGCGGCACCTCGGCATCCGAGGCCTATTTCACCGAGAAGATCAACGCCTATGTCGATGCCGATGATTCCGGCTCGCGCGAAATTCAGGGCGTGCCCAACACCCTGTTGGGCGGCAAGGTCATTACTATTTATGGCGGGGACGGCGCAGACAATCAGTTGTTCCCGGATGTGGTCGGTCTGTTGAATGCCAACTCCAGCCGGCTCATCGGCACTTATCGCACCAACACCGATGTCGACCCCAATGGCGCTGGCGTGTACGCCGATGTGTGTGTCAACCACAAGGTCGCGTTTTACTCATTTGGGTTTGAGGCGATCAACTCACTGGCCGACCGGATCGATGTACTGAGCCGGACCCTGACTGCATTTGCCGAGCCACGCCCCACCATCGGCGTCGATCTCGTCTCGCGCGATGACTTCTATCGCAAGTCGGCCATTGGTCTGCCGGCGAGCGTGGTGACGCATGTGATGCGAGTGCGCAACACCGGCCAGGCCAGCCGTGGCAACAGCAACTTCACCCTGAGCGTGGCCGGTAACCGCTGGCCGACTCAACTCAGCAACACGTTTATCAGCCTCAAACCCTGTGCCTCGGCACTGGTCACCGTGACCGTGACGATTCCGCCAACCGCCACCGTCAATGACGGCGATGCCATCACGCTCACCGTGCTGGCCGAGCCGATCTACGGCGCAGATGCCGTGGCGGCAGCAGATGCCGTGGCGGCAGCAGATTCCATCGCAGCCGCAAGCGCCACTACAGCCACCGCATCACTGACTTTCCTCAGCAAAACACCGGCCAGCATTCTGCTGGTCGATGATGAGCGCTTCTCCAAGAGCGAGGGCAAGTATCTGGAGGCACTGGCCAGCGCCGAGAACACCTCCGTAGACCGCTGGGATACGCGCCAGGGCATTGGGCTGACCTCGTCGCCGCCGATCACAGTCTTGAAGCAATACTCGATGGTGATTTGGTACAACGGCTACGACTGGTTCGATCCTGTCTCGGTGGCCGAGCAAAGCGTGTTGCGCCAATACTTGATGAGCGGTGGCCGGCTGTTTCTGGCCTCACAATCCATGTTGCAATACACCGAAGTCAATGGCTTTGACCGCCAGAGTCTGGGCATTGGCAGCCTGGATTACAACGACGTCATCTCCAGCGTGACCGGCGTGCCCGGCAGCCCGATTGGCGATGGGCTGATCGGCGGCAGCATGTTGCCCTTCCCCTACAACTGGAATTTGAGCACGGCCGTGCAACCGGTCAGCGGCACCCAGGTGATCCTGCGTGGCAACAGGGGACAGCCAGCCGGGCTGGCTCAGGCCATGGCTCTGCGCACCGTGCCGGGCCAACACCCCGCACAATGGAAGACGGTATTTTTGCCGTTTGCATTCGAGACCCTGTCAACAACGGCCCGGGGCGACCTCATGAATCGGGTGGTGGGCTGGCTGTCCTGGTTGGGCGACTCGACGCTCGAAGCCAGCACGTCCACGGCCAACATCGGCAGCCTGGTGGCCTATACCCTGACCCTGCGCGCCGACGCCAACCTGCCCAACTCGTATAGCCAAACCATGGCGCTGTCGGTGCCGATGGCATCGGGATTGCAGGTGGTTTCATCCAGCCTGGCCGGTTTCACAGCCGATAACGCGGGCAACTGGTCGGGCATCGTGCGGCCCGGTGAGGTGATGCAGTGGCGGTTTGAAGCGCTGGTGACCACGCCGATGTTGCCGGCCACCAACGGCGATCCACTCACCGCCACCTTAAGAATGGCCTTGCACCCCGCCCAACT
>JBBQST010000001.1:0-50734 GCA_038213625.1 Thermoflexales bacterium | reverse complement strand
CCATTGACGAAGCTCAAGATGAGCCTAACGCTGCTTAATTTCGTGCCTATGGGGCGGGTCTGAGACCCACCCCTACATGGCTTAAATGCCTCTAAATCAGAATGCACCCTATACAACCCACTTACAGGTATTTGACGGCTGCTGACAACTCTTTCTCGTACCACACGGTGTGATGAAACATTAATTGTTCAGCCTCAACAGCATTGCGCGACTTTAGCGCCTGATATATCTGCCAGTGCTGGCGCGATGATTCTTCGGGTGGCGCATCGCCCGAGCGCCAGACCAGTGGCCGCACCCGCTCGATGTATTCCTCGTGCGAGCGGATTTGCTCCGTCAGCCGGGAATTTCCCACCAAATCGGCCAGCCGCCGGTGAAACTCTTTGCTCAGCATACGCCGCCCGTCTTCATCGCCTCTCTTCAAGAGCTGGTCAGATTTTTTTAGCAATGCGTCCAGGGCTTTAATATCTTGATCGGTCAGCAGGGTGGCGGCGCGTTTGGCCACGTGCGCCTCAAGAATGGCCTGTAGCTCGATGACTTCGAGCAGATCGACCTCAGAGGGTGCCGTCACTTGCGCGCCACGCCGGCCATCACTGATCACCCAGCCTTCCTGCTCCAGCATGATGAGCGCTTCTCGAACTGGTGTGCGGCTGATGCTGTAATGATCTGCTACGTCACCGATGATCAGATGCTCACGAGGTTTGAGTTGCAGGGTCAGGATCGCCTGTCTGAGCGTGTGAAAGACTTGCTCAGTTAATGAACACTCGGTCTTGTCTAGTAGAGGTGGCAATATCATGGCTTGGGTGTTTGAAGCAACTGGGTGACATGGCGTGCGACTTGTGCAGAAGTGGCGAACCATACATCGGTGTAGCTCTGCATGTATTCGATCAGGCGGGTCAGCATGCGCGTGACTGCGTGGGGCAACAGAATGAATCGCAACGCCATGCATCCGTCATGCCGATGGACAAGGCGGCCTCGGTCTGTCCGCGATCCAGCGATTCGAGGCTGGCTCGCACAATTTCTACGATGTGTAGCACGCCGCGATCAGGCTCAGCGCAACCCCGCCGGTCCAGAACTCGCTCAGTGTCAGGCCGAAGCCGGGAAGGGCAAAGTAGATAAAGGCAATTGGGACGAGCGGCGGAATTGCTCTAATGAAATCGACCACGACCTGAATCGCAATCCTGAGCCAGCGCGGTCCCAGCGTGCACAAGCTGCTCAGCAACAGGACGTTTCGAACACGCTGCATCAAGGCACGGCGTAAATTGCTTTCATCAAATCGTTGGTCATCAACTCCTCTGGCGGGATCATTCGAGAGATGAGCCCATTTGTGGCCAGATATTCAGTGCTCTTCGCCCATCGCTCAGCCGTCATCCAACCCAGGCGTTCGAGGCCAACCGCACCTGTCAAATGGGGCTGCATGTCTTGCAACATGTAGGCCTGGGACTCGGCATCCGCCTCGGGCAAATAGTGCTCGACGATCATCTGAGACACCTCTTTCCGGTGTTCGATGGCGTAGCGCCAGCCATCGAATGTGACTTTGAGGAAGCACTCGAGTTCGGGCTGGCGCTGGGTCAGCATGCGCTCGGTGGTCGAGATCACCTGCGAATACACCTGATAGCCCCATTCAAAAGCGGCCAGGTTGTGCAGATCGAATCCCTTCAGCGCCAACTCTCGCGGCTCAACCAGGACAAAACATTGCACAGCCGCATACTCGCCGCTGTTGAGCAATTCGTCGTAGTTGAAGCCGACATCGACAATCTCAACATCCATGTCGGTCATGCCGTGCTGGCGCAGGGTCACTTGTAGCGCTGTCAGGCCGTCGCCATGGATGCCGATGCGTTTGCCACGCAGGTCGGTGATGTTGTGAATGTTGGCTGAGGCCTGGGTCATCCAGCCGATGCCGCTGTACTGGATCATCGCGCCGATGGCGACCACCGGTTTGCCCTGCGCGCGGGCGATGATGTGCAGGTTGTCCTCGGTGCTAACGATGATGTTGGCGTCGTTCACGCCATCGTCGTCCAACGCATCCATCTGGTTGTAGTAGGGCCGCCACGGCGAGATGGTCAGATCGATGCCGGCCTCGGCATACCAGTTGAGTTCCTGCGCCGCGATGACGCCGGCGAACTGCGCATTGGGTTTCCAGTCCAGTTGTAGCGTGAGCGGAAACAAAAGTCCTCCTTGATCGACAGAAAAATTGAGCGAATCACAATACGAGCAAGATTGAGATCGCCATCATTCTTCCTGGATTGATGGAGTGGGTGACACGGCGGGGTGTGCCATGGCAGGTTGGATCAACCCACTGCCTGAATGACGTTGAGAATATATCAAGAAATATATTGATGTCAAGTGTCGTTCAAGTTTTGGCTGGGTAGATTCACAGTTGAATCAGGCCAATGTAAGCATGCGCACATTGTGAAAACGGTTTATGCGCTAAGGTGTTTCAGGTCGTATGAAGTAAGTGTGCATCAGGCCATGCGCGGACTTCGTGCATAGTCGCTGTATCCACAGGGGAGTTTGAGTGGGGTGATATGAGAAAAAATCTTCAGTTGATGCTGATTGCGGCGCTGTGGTTGGTCAGTTGCCAGACTGTTTCGCCGTCAAGACCGGCCACACCAGGTCCAGCCGAAGTTTCACCTGAGCCAGCCCAACCATCGCCAGCGGCTACTCCTGAGCGATCAGGGGTCAGCGCGGCCACGCCCACCTTCCTGCCGCCTCAAACGCCGCCCGCTGGTGCCGCCAATGAATTTAAAACTGATTTCAGCAAAAGCACCGTGCCGTTTGACGATATTCTTTCGGGCGGGCCATCCAAAGATGGTATTCCGCCCATTGATCAACCTGCGTTCGTGAATGTGGGCGAGGCTGACGCCTGGCTGAAGCCAATGGAACCCGTGGTTCATGTTCAGGTGGGCAATGACGCGCGGGCCTATCCCATCCAGGTGCTCATGTGGCACGAGATCGTGAACGACGTAGTCGGCGGCATGCCGGTTGTGGTCACGTTTTGTCCCCTCTGCAACACCGCCATCGCATTCGAGCGCGCGCTAGAGGGGCGGGTACTGGACTTCGGCACCACGGGCCGTCTGCGTTACAGCAACCTGATCATGTACGACCGGCAGACCGAGTCATGGTGGCAGCAGGCTTCCGGCCGGGCGATTGTGGGTGAAATGGCGGGTCGTGAACTGGTGTTTCATCCTGCCTCGATCATCGCGTGGGCTCAATTCAAAGCCAACTTCCCTGCCGGCAGCGTGCTATCGCGCGAGACCGGCTACCAGCGCAACTATGGCGCAAATCCCTATGTGGGCTATGACGATGTGAACAAGCCGCCATTCCTGTATCAGGGGCCGGCCACACCTGACCAGTTGAAACCGATGGTGCGCGTGCTGGCCATGGAGCGCAATGGTGATGCAATTGCCTTCCCCTATGAGGTTTTACAACGCGTCCGCGTGGTCAATGCATCAGTGGGTGGACAGCCCATCGTGGTGTTGTGGCAGGCTGAGACCGCATCTGCGCTCGATGCCGGTACAGTCGCCGGCGGGCGCGATGTGGGCTCGGCCGTGGCCTATGCCCGGGAGTTGAATGGCATAACGCTGACCTTTGTGGTCGACCAGAACCGGATTGTGGACCAGGAAACCGGCAGCGAGTGGTCGGTGTTCGGACGCGCGATCTCGGGCAGGCTGGCCGGCGAATCACTGAACCGTGTGGTGGCGATCAACCATTTCTGGTTTTCGTGGGCCGTCTTCAAACCCAATACTCGGGTATACCAGTCTGAAAATTGAGTCGTCATCATCTGGCGGCAACCAGCTTTATTTGCAAGCATCAGGTAACTGCTCAGCCTCAGATTTTGAGACAGGATTTACAAGATGTACAGGTTGGAAATCTGCTCCCGATCTTGTAAATCCTGTTTATCCTGTCCAAAAGGCCTGAGTAGTTACAGCATCAGGGCAAATTCGGCAGCACTTCGGTGACAAACCCAAACACGCCGATGGCGATCAGGAGCAGGCCGGACAGGCGGCCGATCAGTGCATACCGTTCGGTGAACCAGCGGGTGAACTTGCGCTGGAAGGACAGGGTGATCAACGGCAGCACGATCAGCGGCCAGCCAAATCCCACTCCAAAGGCCAGGAAATAAACCAGGGCACCCAGCAGGGAGTTGATGCCGGTGGTGCCCAGCACGAAGGCGGTGACGATGAGCGGCCCCGTGCATGGCAGCGTCATCGGCCCCAGCAACAGGCCGTAGGCGTAGGCCGCAGCCATTGGGTTGCGCAGCATGGGGATTTGGGAGGTGCTGATCCGATTGAAGGGATTGCGGCCGCTGAGCATCAGCAGACCCAGCACGATGACGGCGATGTAGATGATGGGCAGCAACACGGGCAGAATGGCCCCGAATGACTGTTGCAGGATAAACACGAGTAAGCCGATCAACATCATCATACTGAGCACACCTGCCAGCACGAGCGCGCCCAGCCAGGGGCGCGCTCGTGCTGTGTTAGGGTTGCTGGCGTTACCCGCAAGAAAAGCCATCAGTCCCGGGTAGAGCGGCAGGATGCACACGTTGCCGAGAATGGCGGCATTGCCGAGGATGAACGCTTCCAGTAGTTGGCTCACGGATGGGCTCCTGATTATTTGCGTTCAGCCTGAATGGTGGCGACGAGATCCTCGACGCTCTTGATCCCAGTGGACAAGTCCGTGGTGGTGCCATCGGCCCGGATGATGAAGTGCGGCGTGGAGGGCGGGTTGGCGATGGTAAGGCCGAACTGATCGGTGAGCTGCTTGAGCAATTCCGGCGTCATCACCGCAAACACCCAATCGAACCCCTGTGCTTCGGAATATTTGGCAATGTCCTCAGTCGTGAGGTTGGTCTCGACGCTTAGCGCGACAAATACATGTTGGTCGTCCAACTGACCCTTGGCCGTGCGCACATTGTTCAACTGTGCGCGGCAGTTGCTGCACCAGGTGGCGAAGGGTTCCACATAGACGGTTTTGCCGGCAAAATCAGCCAGGGTGAATGCCTTGCCCGTGCGCGCATCTGTAAGCTGAACCTGTTGCCAGGCCGGCCGCAGGGCTGTGTCGGTCATCGCTTGGCCTTCGGCTGGCTTGTCCTGCATGGCCTCGGTCGATGTCATTGCCTCAGTCATCGCCTCAGTCATCACTATGGCCTCGGTCTTTGTCATGGCATCGGTGCTGGTCATGCTGTCGGCGGGCTTGGCCATCGCATCGGTAGTGGGTTCTGCCATTGCGACCACGGCCGTTGGTGCGGGTGCGTTGGTGGCTGCGGGCGCATTGGTGGCTGCGGGGACAGCCGTGGCCGTGGCTGCGGGTGCGGCTGTGCTGCAGGCGGCCAGCGCCAGCGCGGCCACACTTGCGTAGATGAATATTGCGTGGCGAGTCGTTTGGGTTTGCTTGATTTGCATAATCTGTTTACTCCTCTGAATATGACGTTTCATCACAGGCTGATTGCCCACGCGATGATGTTGCCGCCAAATTCTTACAAAAGTGTTGTGGCCGATGCGGGCCTGTTCCAATCGGTGTGATGAGCGTGCTACGGAGATCGGAACCGCATAAACGCGGTTCCTGGATCAACCGTCGCGCTGGACGGCGTTAACGATAGTGCTTACAGTCGGTGTGATCTGTAAGCGCCCTTACAGTGTGAAGCCGACAAATGTGGCAGGTTAAAAAATAGGGACTTGTACATCCTGTCCATCCAGAAACCTGCTGGAGTGATTGTTCGACCATGAGAGCATGACATGAGAGCATAAATTGACTGTGTGGCATACATGAATGAAATGGTGGTAGCTGAACTTGATCCTGGGTTGAAACAAGCCGGCCGCAGACTGATACAGGGCCGGCAACGTCTGCCCCTGGTGTTGCTGGGCAATGCGCTCCTGCGAGTCGCTGGTTCTGCAGGCGGCATTCTGATCGGCTTATATCTCGCAGATCTGGCAAATCGTGGGCTGGCTGTGGATGCGCTGGTGGTTGGGGCGCTGGCTTCGGTGTCCTTCATCATCGAGCTCATCGCGGCACTGCCGATGGGTGTGGCTTCCGATGCGCTGGCACCGCGCGCATTGCTGGTTTTGAGCGCCGTGCTCGGTGCCATCGCGACCCAGTTGTTTGGTATGAGTGGCTTGTTAAGCATCTTCTTCATCGCCCGCGCCCTGGAAGGTCTGGCGGGTGCGGCGGGTGGACCCGCGCTGCTCGCTCACATCACCGATGTCACCGACGGTGCCGAGGCCCTGCGCGGCAAGGCGATGAGTTTCTACGAGCTATCGCTGCTGGTTGGGTTGGCATTGGGTGGGGTGGTGGGCAGTGTGTTGTGGGGAATATTGGGAACCGGTGCCTTCGCAGCGGTGGCCGCCGTGTATGTGCTGGCGGGAGGTGTGTGTGCATACAGCGCGGTGGGCAGCCGCAAGCACGGTGCCTCGCAGGCGCTTGGTGGACTGATTCGTGCGGCAAAAGATCCGGCCCTGTTGCGGCTTGCACCGGCGTGGTTGTGCATCAACGCCATTGTGGGCCTGTGGCTGGGGCCGACTCTGACCTTCCTGTTTACGCTCGACAATCGACACGGTCAGTTTCTCACTGGCCTGTTCGCCAAAGAGCCGGAAAGAGTCGGCATCGTGCTGTTGGGTTATGCCGTCGTGTTTGCCATCGGTGTCACGCTGTGGAGCTTCGTGCTGCATCGTTTTGCGCGCAAGACAGTGCTGACTGTGGCGCTGGTGGCCATGTTGCTGGTCTGTCTGGGCCTGTACCTGCTCAACCAATCGGGTGCGTGGCCAGCCTGGGTCCGTGTCGTTATTTTAGTCATCACCGCCATCTTGATCATGGTTGAGAGCGGCTTCACCCCCGCGGCGCTGTCGCTACTGGCCGATGTGGTGGGTGCGCAGAATGGACGTGGTGCCGCGATGGGAATTTACAACGTCCTGCTCAGTCTGGGGTCACTGGCCGGCAGCATCCTTGGCGGAATTCTGGCGCAGCAGTTTTTCATCAACGGCATCGTCTATGGCACCCTGGTGATGGCGTTGATTGCATTGCTGACTGTGCGTGCGCTCCCGGCGACACAGGCAAAGCAAATCCCCACACCTCGTGGAAATGCCTAAAAAGAAGGACTTTTACATCAAGATTTGCATTTCGCCCTGAGTGTTACCCGGCCAATATATTTTTGTTTCGCACGCGCGATATTTTTGAAATTGACAATTTTCGGGTCAGTTCTAAACTCACCGTGTGTTTGGGTTTTTGTGTGAAGTTGCTCTGGGCCGGCGCGCCGCTGTGAAAAGGAATTTGTCACATCGTGCGGCGAGGTCTAACTATGAGGATCGCCTGTGTATGGCGCATACGGCCGCCATGCTGTGCGGGCTGATTGCGCTTCTGGGCGCCTGGGACACTCAATCCCAAATACTCTTCTTTGCGGCCGGTGGATGCGCGTTGATCATTCTGGGAGTGTTGTTCCTTTCAAACACCTGCCCCGCGGCCGCGCCATTGATGGGGTTCAAAGTGCTTTTGTTGATGCCGGCAGACCCTGAGGTCGTGCCTGTACAGAATCTTTACTGGTATCGCAGCGCCAATTATCTGGGAGTGCCACCGTCCCCTTTTTATCGGTTTGTATTAAAGGCAACACTGACCTGTTTGCAGAACGGGTCGCTGTTGCCTTTTTTGTTTTTCCATTTCGTTTCAAGATCAGTTAGATCAAATTGGAGGTAATTTCATGTCTTTTTCTCTCCCCCGGTTTCGGACAGCCAAGTCTGGAAAAACTGAACGAGTTCAGGCAGACACCTTGCCCTTCATTCACATTTTGCGGCTGATGTTGCCCAAGGCCGGTGTGGCCTATCTATTCGTCATGCTGCTATCGGTCTACAACCGGGTGATGATCACCGAACTCAAAATCGGTGCCACTATCGTCGGCCTGTTGTATCTCGCCTACAACCTGATGAATATCTTCCAGGTGGTGAACGGGCGCATTGCCGACCGGCGCACCCTCTTCGGTCTGCGCCGCACTCCGATGATGTTCATTGGGCTGATGCTCTCGGCCATTGCGCTGATTCCGCTGCCCTATGCGGCACCGATGTTTGCTCAGGGCAATACATTCGCGCTGGTGTACATGCTGCTGATCATGGTCGTGTTTGGTCTCGGCTTTGCCATGAACGGTGACAGCCACAACACTTTGATTGCCGAGCTGACCGAGGGCAAGAAGAACCGGCCCGGTGTGGTCAGTGCGGTGTGGCTGTTCCAACTGGTTGCCATTGTCGCCAGCGGCATCACGGTGTCGATCGTGTTGCGTAACGCCGAGCTTAAAGCCGGCATCGAAGCAGCCTGCGTGACAGCGCAGTGCGTGGCGGGTCGCAGTGAAGTGGCCCTGAGTCTGATGCCATCGCTGTTCCTGGTTGGCCCGGTCGTGTGTCTGATCGGCCTGCTGCCGCTCCTAGGGCTGGAGCGCAAGGTTAGCGGTGAGGAACTCAAGACCGTGCAAGCGCGCCCACATCTGAATCTAAAGGAAGCCTATACGGGCATCTTCAGCAACACCCAAACTCGCGTGTTCTTCTTCTTCATATTTATTGCCATTTTTGGCCTGTTCCTGCAAGACAACATTCTGGAGCCGTTTGGCGGTGATGTCTTCAAGCTGTCGGCTTCACAGACCAGCAGCTTCCAGAGCATGATGGGCGGGATGACGATTCTGGCCATGCTGATCACGGGTATCGTGGCCAGCCGCTGGCCCATCCCCAAGCGCAGCATTGCCAATGTGGGCGCGATCATCTCCATGATTGGATTTGCGTTGCTGGCGGCCTCGGCGATCACCCAAGTGCTGCCGTTGCTGTATGCCGGCCTGCTCACCCTGGGCTTTGGCATGGGCACGTTCAATGTTGGCGCGCTGAGCATGATGATGGACATGACGGTGCCGGGCCAGACTGGCTCGCTGATGGGCGCGTGGGGCATGTCGCAGGCCCTGGCCAACGGCTTCTCGCAATTTGTTGGCGGCGGCATTCGTGATGCCGGTATCGCTCTCACTGGTAATTTCTCATTGAGCTATGCCTCTATTTTCATGACCAGCACAGTGCTGTGCGTGGTGGCCGTGAATCTGATGGCCAAAGTGGACGTGCAAAAGTTCCGTCGCATGACACGTGAACAACTGGGCCTGACGATTGAGGCGGCATAGGAGAGTATGAAGTAGTCAGTAGCCAGTAGCCAGTAAAGACAGGCACGGCAATGCTTACTGACTACTGACTACTGACTACTTCATACTCTTTACTTTCTTCCGATGAACTACACCCCCGATCAACTGCGGCGACGCAATGAATCTCTATGGACGCCGGTGCAGGCGGTGACTGCGCCGGTGCAATTCCTCACGTTTATTGTCAGCCTGATTCTGGTGATTCAATATTTTGCGACCGGCCAGGGTTACATGGCCGCGCATATCGCATCATCCATCAAAGTCGTGATGATGGTGTTTATCACCATCACCGGCATGGCCTGGGAGTTCGATGTGTATGGCAAGTATTTCCTGGCCAAGGAATTTTTCTGGGAAGACATGATCAATGCGGTTTCGCTGGTGCTGCATCTGGCGTTTATTGCCGCGTGGCTGTTTGGGGCCAGTGAACGACTGCAAATGACTGTGATGTTGGTGGCATTGATCTCCTACGTAGTGAACTTTATTCAATTTGGCCGGCGCGGCTTGATGGCCGCCAAACAGCGCAAGGCAGCTCGGGTTCTCGATACACAGTCCTAAAACATGTCGACTCATAGCACTCCCCATGCCGAACTGAACGCGCTCAATGCATTGAATACTTCGTTTCCCTTCACCGCCATCGTCGGTCAGGAGGAGATGAAACTGTGTTTGCTGCTGAATGTAATTGACCCACGCATTGGCGGGGTCATGGTGATGGGGCATCGTGGCACCGGCAAGAGCACGACCGTGCGCGCGTTGGCCGATGTGTTGCCGGCCATCAAGCGCATTGAAGGGGATGTCTATAACAGAGAGACGGTGGATGACGTGGATCAGAAGCAGAGACGACAGACGACAGACGACGGACGACGGCAAGATGGGTCGTCCATCGTCCGTCGTCCGTCGTCTCAGAAGCTGGAGAAGATCCCCGTGCCCGTGGTTGATCTGCCGCTTGGTGCGACTGAGGATCGCGTGTGCGGCACGATTGATATTGAAGCCGCGCTAACCAGGGGCGAGAAGCGCTTTGCGCCGGGCCTGCTGGCCCAGGCCAATCGCGGCTTTCTCTACATCGATGAAGTGAACTTGCTGGATGACCATTTGGTGGATGTGTTGTTGGACGTGGCCGCCAGTGGCTGGAATGTGGTGGAGCGCGAAGGCATCAGCATCAAACATCCGGCCCGATTTGTTTTGGTGGGCAGCGGCAACCCTGAGGAGGGCGAGTTGCGGCCGCAATTGCTGGATCGATTTGGCCTGCACGCGCGCATCACCACGATTACGAATGTGCAGGAGCGCGTGGAAATTGTGAAGCGCCGGCGTGCGTTTGACGAGAACCCTGCCGCGTTTATGCAGATGTGGGAGCCGCAACAACAGCAATTGCGCAAACGCATTGTGCACGCCCAAAAGATTTTGCACGAGGTGGTGATGCCCGACGACGTGTTGCTGCGTGCCGCCGAGTTGTGTATGAAGCTCGGCATCGATGGGCATCGCGGCGAGCTGACCGTGACGCGAGCCGCCTGTGCCTACGCGGCGTTTCAATCCAAGGCCGCCCACGGCCCCATCGACGTGAAGTATGACGATGTGAAAGTGATGGCGACCGCGGCATTGCGGCATCGGCTGCGGCGCGACCCGCTTGAGATTGTGGATTCGGATGAGCGCGTTGCGCGTGCGCTCTAGTGCCTGGGTATTCATATGAACTGGTCTGACATCGTTGGCCTCGACTCTGCAAAACAAGCACTATTGCTGCTTGCGGTGGATCCGAGCCTGGGCGGTGTGGCCATGGCGGCGGCGGTGGGCTCGGGCAAGAGCACACTGGCCCGGGCCTTTGCGGCCCTGTTGCCTGACGGCACGCCGTTTGTGGAGTTGCCGCTGAATATCACTGAGGATCGCTTGATCGGCGGCTTGAATCTTGAAGCGGCCCTGGCGACGGGCCAGCGGGTGGTGGAGCAGGGTTTGCTGGCCAAGGCCGATGGCGGCGTGCTCAATGTCGATGGCTTGAATTTGTTGGATGACGCAGTGGTGACCCAGGTGATGGATGCGATGAGCCGGGGCGAAGTGCGGATCGAGCGCGAAGGCTTGAGTGCCGTGCACGCGGCCCACTTCATGTTGATGGGCACCTACGACAGCAACGATGGCAACGTGCGCGGCGGCTTGCTGGATCGCATTGGCCTGATTGTGCCGTTTGTGTCGAACGGCGACACGCAGGCGCGGGCCGAAGTCGTGCGGCGAAATATTGCAGCGCCACTTAATTCGCTTGAGCAAGAGACCGATGAGATGGCCATGCTGCGCGGCATGATCGGATTTGCGCGCGAGCAGTTGTCATCCATCACGATCAGCGATGAGCAGCTTGAAGGCATTGCGCAGGCGGCGCTGAGTCTGGGTGTGGAGGGCAACCGGGCCGATGTATTTGCGGCCAAAGCGGCCCTGGCCCATGCCGCACTGAGTGGGCGTGATGCCGTGGACGACGAGGATTTGCAGGCTGCGGCCAAACTGGTGCTGATGCCGCGTGCGACGCGACTGCCTGAGCCGGAGCAGCAGCCCGATCAACCCCCGCCGCAACAAGAGCAACAGCCCAAGCCAGAGCAGCAGCAACAAGACGAGGACACGCCGGAGCCGCCTCAGCCTGAAGCGCAACCCCAAATTGAAGAGCTATTACTGAGCGCGGTGGAAGCGGCATTGCCGGGCGATGTGTTGAATCTGCCATTTACCTCGCGGCGCGGCAAGAGTGGTAGCCGTGGGGTTCAGCTCAACGACAAGCGTGGCAAGTTTGTGCGAGCGGTGCAGGGCGAGATGCGCGGCCACAAGCTGGCGTTGTTGCCGACGTTGCTGGCGGCGGCGCCGTGGCAGAAGATGAGGCGGGAGACGGAGGACGGGAGACGGAAGACGGCGGGAGACGAACGACCGACGCCTTCTCTGAACCGTCCTCCGTCCTCCGTCTCCCGTCTCTCTTCCGTCCTCATCACCAAAGAAGATATTCGCGTCAAGAAGTTTCGAGACAAGGCCGGCACGTTGTTTGTGTTTGTGGTGGATGCGAGCGGCAGCATGGCGTTGAACCGGATGCGGCAGGCCAAGGGCGCGGTGGCCAGGCTGTTGCAGAACGCGTATGTGCATCGCGACCGGGTGGCGCTGGTGTCGTTTCGCGGGCAGCAGGCGCAGGTGCTGCTGGCCCCGAGCCAGAGCGTGGAGCAGGCCAAGCGCGAACTGGATGTGTTGCCGACTGGCGGTGGCACGCCGCTGGCGAGTGCGCTGATGCTGGGCTGGGACATGGCGCAGCAATCGCGCCGCAAGGGCATTCCCAACACGACCTTGATTGTGATGACGGATGGGCGGGGGAATGTGGGAATCAGCGGAGAGCGAGGAGCGGGGGGCAAAGAGCGGCTAGCGGCTGGCGGCCAGCAGCCAACGGCCAAGCAGCAGATTGAGGATGAGTTGAAGCAACTGAGCGCGTTGATTGCGGCCGATGGGGTGGGCGCGGTGGTGATTGACACCCAGGCGAACTACCTCTCGCGCGGCGAAGCGCCGAGGCTGGCGAAGTGGCTGGACGGGCGATATGTGTATTTGCCGAATGCCAAAGCCGGGCAGATTGTGGCGGCGATTGACGGAGCGGGCTGAAGGTTAAAGAGGTTAAAAGGTTTGTAAAGTTTGTAAAGTTTTTAAGGTTTTTAAGGTTGATGAGACTGCGTCGCAAACTTTAACAACCTGCCCACTTTAGAAACCTTAAAAACAAGGCATGAAGAATATGAAACCAAAGATTGTCGCGATTGTGGGGATGGAGCAGTTTAACCACGGCGTGTGGAAGCAGGTGCAGCAGGAGCTGTCTGAAGTTGCCGAAGTGAATCGCTGGACTGATGTGGAGCTGGATCGCAAGGATGCGACGTTGGGGCAGCAGATTCGCGAGGCCGATTGCGTATTTTTATCGATGTTGCACCAGCACGATGCGGCCGAGTTTTTGCATGAGCAAATTGCGCAATCCCACGCCAAGACTATTTTTGCATTTGAGTCGATGCCCGAGATCATGGCCCTGAACAAGGTCGGCGACTATGTCGTGGCGAACAGTGGCAAGAAGGCGGGTATGCCCGAGCCGGTGAAGAAGATCGCGATGATGCTGGTGAAGGGCCGCGAGGAGGACGCACTCTATGGCTACACCAAGCTGATGAAGGTGATGCAAACGGCCATGCGCTTTATGCCGGCCAAGATGCGCGATTTTAAGAACTGGATGACGGTGAATGTGTATTGGAACCAGCCGTTGCAGCAGAATATCACGAGCATGTTCAAGCTGATCTTGAACGAATATTTTGGCAAGAAACTAGACGTGCCGGCGGCGGTGGAGATGCCGATGATGGGCGTGTATCACCCCGATGCGCCGGCGTTCTTTCGAGATATTAAGAGCTACAACGGATGGGTGAAACAAAGGCAGAAGGCGGATGGAGAAAGGCAGAAGGCAGAAGGCAAAAGGCAGAAAGGGAAGCCGGGGACAGGTGTTGTCCAAATCACCAGCCGCCAGCAACCAGCCGCCAGTAACCAGCCTCGCCGGGTTGCCCTGATGTTCTTTCGCAAGCATCTGGCTCAGGAGCGCAGTTATATCGATGATGCGATTCGGGCGTTTGAGGCCGAGGGCATGGAGGTGCTGCCGATGTTTGTGGCCGGCATCGAGGGCCACGTGGCGGTGCGCGACTTCATTTCCAAGGAGCCGATTGACGTGCTGGTGAGCATGATCGGCTTTGCGTTTGTGGGCGGGCCGGCGGGCAGCACCAAGCCGGGTCTGCAAAAACAGGTGGTTGAAGACGTGCTGGGTGGGTTAAATGTGCCGTATATCGTGGCGCAGCCGCTGTTTGTGCAGGACTTTCGCTCGTGGGCGCAGAACGGCGCGGGGCCGATGCAGAGCGCGACATTGTTCTCGTTGCCGGAGATGGACGGCGCGATTAATCCCGTGGTCATCGGCGCGATCAACAACGGCAAGTTCGCCACGGTGCCGGATCGGCTGAAGCGGCTGACCACGTTGGCCAAAGGCTGGGCCGAGCTGCGACACACGCCGAATGCCGACAAGAAGGTCGCGATTGTGCTGTATGACTATCCACCCGGCTACGGCAAAAAAGGCACGGCCGCCTTATTAGATGTGCCGCGCAGCCTGCTCAACATTTTGCGCGAGATGCAGGCAGCGGGCTACAACGTGGGCAGCTTGCCGGAGACGCCGGAAGCGCTGTTGGAGCTGATCGAGAACACCACCGATACCGGCCATCCCTCGGCCTACAAGAGCGAGCATGTGATGACACGGGCCCAATTTGCGGATGTGTTGAGCGTGCGCGAGCGCGAACGCATCGAGGAGCGCTGGGGTGCATTCCCTGGGGATGTTGCGCCGTTGGGCAACGACCGCGTGTTTATGGGCGGCCTGCGCATGGGCAATATTTACATCGGCGTGCAACCGCGCATCGGTGTGCAGGGCGACCCGATGCGGCTGCTGTTCGACAAGGACAACGCGCCGCACCACCAATATGCCGCGTTCTATCGCTGGATCAGCCGTTGCTTCGGGGCTGATGCGCTGGTGCATCTGGGCATGCACGGCAGCGTGGAGTGGATGCCGGGCTTGCAACTGGGCGTGACGCGCAGTTGCTGGAGCGATGCGATGGTGGGCGAGGTGCCGCATCTCTACATCTACCCGATGAACAACCCAAGTGAAGCCAACATTGCCAAGCGGCGCGGGTATGCCACGATCATCTCGCACAACGTGCCGCCGATGATGCGAGCCGGTTTGTATAAAGAATTGATCGCGCTGAAGGACATGGTGGCGGATTATCGAGAAGTCAAAAGGCAGAAGGCAGAAGGCAGAAATGGGGACGATGCGCGGGCTGAGGCGATATTGAAGAAGGTGGAGTTGGCGAATCTGGATACGGATTGCCCGCGGGTCGAGGGTGAACATTTTGATGTGTATGTGAGCCGGCTGTATGCGTATTTGCGTGACCTTGAGCAACGGCTGATCAGTGGCACCTTGCATGTGTTTGGCGAGGCGACGCCGGTGCAGAGCCAGATGACGATGGTGACCGAGGCGATGAAGGCGCGGGGAAATGGGCATTCGCTGACGTCGATTGCGACGAGGGCGGTGTGGGAGAGAGACGGGAGACGAGAGACGGGGGACGGCGATTCGTCTTCCGTCCCCCATCTCCCGTCGTCTTATACCGAGTTGGCCGCACTGGCGCGCAAGGGTGATGCGGCGGCGATTCGGATGCGCGAGGCGATTGAGGAACATGCGCGCGAGTTTGTGGAAGGAGCCGTGTTTGGGGATTTGAGTCTGGCGGCGGCGGTTGAGAAGGCGTTTGGTGGACATGGTTCATCTGAGGATTTGCACGCGCTGGATGAGATGGTGCGGCAGGGCCGGCAGATGGCGCAGATGTTGAGCGACAACCGCGGCGAGATCAATGGCTTGTTGCGCGGCCTGAGCGGCGGCTACATTTTGCCGAATGCCGGCGGCGATTTGATTCGCGATGGCTTGAGCGTGTTGCCGACGGGGCGCAACATTCACGCGATTGATCCGTGGCGCATTCCGGCCGAACTGGCCTACACCAAGGGCGCGCACATTGCCGAGGCGATTTTGCAGAAGCATGTGGAGGAGACTGGCGCGTATCCTGAAACCATTGCGCAAGTGCTGTGGGGCTTGGACACGATCAAGACCAAGGGCGAGGCCGTGGGCACGGTGTTGGGGTTGATCGGCGCGAAGCCGGCCTACGACGGGCAGGGCAAGATCAGCCACTATGCGCTGATTCCACTGGGTGAATTGAAGCGGCCGCGCGTGGACGTGTTGATGCAGTTGAGCCCTATTTTTCGAGACACCTTCGAGATCACGATGGACTTTTTGGACAAGCTGGTGCGCAGCGCGGCGGGGGCCGATGAGCCGTGCGAGATGAACTTCATTCGCAAGCATGTGGATGAGGCGATGCGCGGTGGCGTCGCATTCGAGACGGCCACGGCGCGCATGTTCACCCAGCAGCCAGGCCAGTATGGCACCTATGTCGATGACATGGTCGACGACAGCGCGTGGGAGAGCGCCGACGATCTGGACAGCACGTTTGTGCGGCGCATCGGCTACGCCTACGGTGGTGGACGTGCGGGTGCAGCGGCCGGTCCCATGCTGAGCAAGTTGTTGGGGACGGTGGGCCGGGTGGTGCAGGAGATCGACAGCGTGGAGTTTGGCGTCACCGACATTGACCATTACTTTTCGTCCAGCGGCGCGTTGCAGATGGCAGCGAAGAAGCGCACGGGTGGCACGGTGAAGTTGAACTACATCGAGACCTACACAGCCGAGACACGCATTGAGGATGTGGACAAAGTGTTGCGGGTGGAGTACCGCACCAAGCTGCTGAACCCCAAGTGGTACGAGGGCATGCTCTCGCACGGCCACAGCGGCGCGGCCGAGATTAGCAACCGCTTTACCTACATGCTGGGCTGGGATGCCGTGAGCGACAGCGTGGATGACTGGATTTACAAGGATGCGGCGCAAACGTTTGCGCTGGATGCCGAGATGCGCGAGCGGCTGACCAAGGCGAATCCCCAGGCCATGCGCAACATCGTGGGCCGGCTGCTGGAGGCGAGTGGGCGCGGGTTGTGGAAGGCCGATGACGACACGGTGGATCAACTGAAAGCGTTGTATGCCGATTTGGAAGATCGGTTGGAAGGTGTGCGGGTTTGATGGAGGTGTAGTGATGGCAATGACCAGTGAAATGAAAAGTGAACGGGTTGGGTTCGGCAAGATTGCGCAAGCGACGGCTGTGGCTGGCGTGGGCAGTGCGGTGGCGAATAGCGTGGTGTGGTTTATCGGCAATGCTATTGCTGGCCTGAAAGTGCCATTGGCCGAAGTGCTTGTTTTTAGCCTGATTGGCGCGTTGGGTGGTGGCATTGTGTATGCGTTGTTGGTTCGATTCACCCGCAAACCCAACTCGATTTTTATTGCAATTAGTGCAATCGTGTTGGTGGTGTATGCGCTGGGGCCGATATCGGCGGCGATGGCACCGTATATGCAGGGGGCCGAGATTTTCGACACGGCCACCGTGGTCGCGGCTGAATTGATGCACTTGATCAGCGCCGCGTTTGTGGTGGGTTTCCTGACACGATTAACGCCGGCTAAACCGAGCGGCTATGCGGTTTGAGGTCACATGAACGAGATTGAATTGGATGCGCCGACCAAGGGTATCACCGCACTGACCTTGCTGAACACTGAGGAGCGGCTGAAGGGCCGGCCCAAAATTTGCAGTGATGCACGCACTGCCGATGAAGTGCGCGAGAGCCGCGGTAACAAGCCGTGTTTGTCGCCGAATATGTGGCGCAGCCGCCATTCTGGCGCAGCCGCCATTCTGGCGCAAAGCCACAGACGATGCCGCCGTGGCTGCTGCGCAAATTCATCGCCTTCATGCAGCGCACCACCGGCCCACGCGGCCTGGAATTTGCGCGTTGGGCGATTGAGTTCAAGCTCATTCGCAATTTGAATTACGTGCGCGAGAAGTTCCCCAAAATGGAAGGGCGTGTCGTGCCCCATCACGTTTACGAAGCGTTGAAGCCGTATGCCGAGGTGTATGAGCAGGTGTATGGCCAGGCGCTCGAAAAGGAAGGACGGTCATGATTGCAAAACAGATGTCTCGTTCGTATTCGGCTGAGAGCAAAAAGGTGAATGCGCCACAGGCGGGGTTGTCGGTGTGCCGGCTGGTGATGATCGCGGTCATCATTGGCGTGCCGGCAGTGATCATTTTTGAGATTGGAATGGTGATGTCGTGGTTGGGGCAGTGACTTAACCATCCAATTCTTTGTGTAATTGATTGATCGGTCGGGGATTTTAGACAGAATTTAACAGAATGGGGAAGTGTCTTCATTCTGTTAAATTCTGTTCATTCTGTCTAAAAATCCGATTAGTCGTGCATTGAATTTGACAAATTGTTTTTATGAGAACAAAGGCTATTGTGATTCCTGCGGCGAACACGATTGAGATGCAGGATGTTGAGCTGAAACCCATCGGCGCAGATGATGTGCTGATTAGGACACAGTTGACCAGTATTAGCGCCGGTACCGAGCGCATGTTGTTGAAAGGGGTGATGCCGCACCCAATGTTGCAATTTCCGGTGGTGCCGGGATATGAGACGGTGGGTGAGGTGATTGAGGCCGGTGACAACGCAGATGAATGGTTGGGCAAGCGAGTCTATGTCGGCGGCAATTACGGCTTCCTCGGCGTGAATCCAGCATTTGGCGGACAGAGCGAATACATCGTTGCGCCGAAAACGCACCTGACTGATTTGCAGACGTTGACGCCGGAACAAGGCGTGTTGCTGGCATTGGCGGCGACGGCGCTGCATGGCGTGAATCAGGCTGGGCTGGTGGCGTCGGACGCGCCAAAAACGGTGGTCATACTTGGTCAGGGCATCGTGGGCCAGCTTGCGGCGCGCATCGTAAAAGCACGTGGAAACAAGGCGCTCAAGCTCATTGTGACGGATAAAGAAGACGCGCGTTTGCATTATTCCAAGGCCGATGCCATACTGAATACAGCATCGGATTTGCAGCTTTCTGGAGCTGAATTTGCTGCAATAAAAGGTGTGGATGTGCTGATTGATGCGACTGGCAAGATGGAGGCGATCTCGCCGTGGTTGATGCGCATGGGGCGCGGCGGCCGGGTCGTGTTGTTGGGTTATTACGACTGCATCAACCTGCCCTATCAACCCGTATTTCTAAAAGAATTGACATTGGTCAGCAGCATGCAGTGGGCCCCGGGCGATCTGGCCGCTGCACGCGACCTGATACGCGACAAGGCGCTCAATGTCGATGATCTGGTGACACATCGTATGAAGGCCGAGGATGCGTCACAGGCGTTCGATGTGGCATTTAACGATGTGAATTGCTTGAAGATGGTGTTGGAATGGCCGGCTCAATAACAGCAAACCCCAACGCGTTGCAAATGATGTGTGTTTGTGGAGGTTTTATATGTCCCCAAGAATGATTGCAATTTATGGAAAAGGCGGCATTGGCAAAAGTTTCTTCACGGCGAACCTGAGCGCGAAGATGGCGCTGAAGGGATTGCGCGTGTTGCAATTGGGGTGTGACCCTAAACACGATTCGTGTAATGCGTTGTTTGATGGCCGTGGTCTGCCCACCATCGGCGACCAATGGCGCATGATGAAGGACGCCAACCGCGAGAAGGAACTCGGCGTTGAGCATTTGATTTTTAAGACCGAGCTGGATAACAAGGCCCGCGTGTATGGTGCCGAATTGGGCGGCCCCGAAGTGGGCCGCGGCTGCGGCGGGCGCGGCATCAGCTTTGGCTTTGGTCTGCTCGAAGAGCGCGGCATGGCCGATTGGGCGCTCGATTACATCGTCATGGATTTCCTGGGCGATGTGGTGTGCGGCGGCTTTGCCACCCCGATTGCCAAGAGCCTGGCCGAGGAGATCGTGATCATCGCCAGCCACGACCGGATGAGTTTGTATGCAGCCAATAACATCGCCCGCGCCGTTAGCTACTTCCAGAGCATGGGCGGCAAGACCCGCGTGATTGGCATGGTGTTGAACCGCGATGACGGCAGCGGCGTGGCCGAGAAATTTGCCGAGCGGGTGGGCCTGCCGATTTTGGTGAAGGTGCCGTTTAATCCAACCGCGCGCGCGCTGAGCGACCGCTGCAAACTCCTGTTCGATTTGCCGGAGATGGATTCGTTGTTCGATCAATTTGTGAACAAGATTCACCGCCGCGATTACACCGTGCCCGACAAAGTGACGCCGCTGGAGTACGACGAATTCCTCGATGTTTTTGGCGCATCAGAGCCGCCAGGCTTGCCGATCGGTGCCAGCATGGACGATCTGATGGGCCACACCACGCTGGCCGCACAGAGTATCGATTTGAATAGCGCCGAGTACAGCGAAGACAGCAAACTGGTCGTGCGCCGCATCATGCAAGAGATGGGCCTGACGGTGACGCGATTGGTCGAAGAGCCGGAGCGCGGCGTCGTCGTCACAACAGATACCGGCTGGGACGCCATCTTCGGCGACCCGCGCGACGAGATGGACAGCAAGATCGCGATTTTGTCGGCCCTGTCTCATAGCGGCGAAACCTTCAAGATGGCGGATTTGCGATTTACGGCTGCGCCGTACTACGAGTAGAGCGGGGAGTAGCGAGTAGTCAGTAGTCAGTAGTCAGATGAAAACTCGACTAAGTTCATTTCTGACTACTAACTACTGACTACTGATTACTCGCTACTCCCCTTCCGGAGAATCACCCATGTCCCTAACTGTTCCCGAAGGGAATCTCATCACCTTCGACATCATCGAAACCAAGGGTAAGCCTGTGACTAAGCACGAAGGCTTATCGGTCAGCCCCGACCATAATCTGACGCCGCAGACGATGTGCCCGGCTTTTGGCAGCTTGCGAGTGCTGACGCGAATCGACGGCGTGCAAACGGCGATGGTGACCGACACCGGCTGTCTGTATGGCCTGACGTTCGTGACTCACTTTTATGCCAGCCGCAAGAGCATTGCCGCGCCGGCCATCGGCACCAAAGAATTGGTGGCGGGCAATGTGGCCGAGGCCGCCATCGCCAGCATTCAAGAGGCGAGCAAGATGCCAGGCACCAAGCTTATCGCCGCGATCAGCCTGTGCGTGGCCGAGACGGCTGGGCTCAGCGAGGAAATGATTCCAGCGCAAGTGAACGGCATCGACACAATTCTGGTGCGCGTGCCGGCCTACGCCATTCACTCGCACCCCGAGGCCAAGGATGTGGCCATTAATGCGCTGCTGAAAAAGTTTGTGCCACGAAAGAAGGATACGGTGGAGCTAACGGCCGATGGTGTGGAGAAGCCGTTGACGTTTGATGGCAGCGATGCTGACGCTGATAAAGATGAACTGAAGAAGAAAGTCATCATGCTCGGCGAGGTCTTTCCCGCTGACCCATTGACCGTGGATGCGATCTTGAAAAAGATTGGCAGCGGCCTGGCGGCGAATCTGCCTTCGCGCAATTTGGATGATTACAAGCTAGCCGGCAAGGTCGGCGCAATTGCGGCCGTGCATCCGTTCTACAACGCTACAGTGGCCACTTTGCGTGCAGCGGGTGTGCCCATTATTTCGGGTGCGCCGGTGGGACCGGAAGGCACTTACGCCTGGATCAAAGCCATCGGCAATGCGCTGAAGCTGGACAAGGAGTTGGTCGAGCAGGTGGCGGTTGAAGAGCGCGACAAGTGCCGTAGCCTGATTGCAGCGATGCCGCTTAAAAGCAATCGCGGCGACGCGCCCCGCATTCATGTGTGCGGCTACGAGGGCAATGAGATGACTTATGCCCGCCTGCTGGTGGAAGCCGGTGCGGTCGTGCCCTACATCAGCACCTCGATCAACAAGAATTTGTACACCGCGTCTGATGAAGCGTGGTTAAAGGCGCACGGCACCAAAGAAGTGATTTACCAAAAGGCTTTGGAGCAGGACACGCGCGCGCTGGATGCGTATTCGCCGGATTTGGTATTGGGTACGACGCCGCTCAGCGCCGAGGCCAAGAAGCGCGGCATCCCTGGCATGTATTACACCAACATGCTCAGCGTGCGGCCCCTGTTCCTGAGCGCGGGGTTGGCCGGCACGATCAGCCTCATCCAGGATACGTTGGGCCGCAGCCCGCGCTATGAGTGGATGCGCGAATTTTTTGAAGGGACCAAGGCCGAAGGTGTGGTGAAGCCTGTGAACACGATGGATTAATTTCGACTTCATTAAAATTTTGTCATGGATGTGTTGGTGAGAACTTCTGTCCCTGCTTCAGGTTTGTTGTCATTGCGTCTTGCAATCGATGTGCAAATCAATGTGTCCGATGTGGATGCGCAACGGCATGTCTCAAAATATGTGCATGGAGAGATAAGTTCGCAAATGCACGGCGGCAAACCCGTCTTGATGCTGGGTGAGTCGTTTGTCTGGCGCGTCCCAATCCACTTAACCTTTCCCTCCATTGGCGATGCAGGTGTGGTTGGTTACATCGAGGTTGATGTTAATTCGGGAGCGTTAAATACATTGCCTGACGTGATTAGAGAAATAGAAAGGAATGCAGAAAATCTTGCTCGTCGTGTTGCACGAGCAGCAGCGGGATGATGCGGATTGCTTAGCCGCGTGTGCGCTAATGTGTTTGCGCTATTTGGGAAAGGATGTGACTTACGAGCGTGTCAAACAACTGCTCCAGACCAGGTGGTTTGGCACGCCTGCCAACAATGTCACAAAGCTTTCACAATTGGGCGTTCGTGTGGAATTGAAGGAACTGTCGGCATCGGATGTGCACAAAAAGTTACAGATGGGTCTTCCAGTCATCGCTTTTGTAAGCACATCGGATTTGCCATACTGGGTGACAGACACCAATCATGCCATTGTGGTCGTGGGTATGGATGATGGCGTTGTCTACGTAAATGATCCTGCTTTCAATGATGCGCCTCAAGCTATTTCCAGGGTGTCTTTTGACCTTGCAACGCTAAAGTTTGATGGCAAGTGCGCGGTTTTGTCTGTGCGCTAGCGGAGTAACGAAAGGATACCTATGTCTGATACACAGCTCAATACAGAAACGTTTGTCTCGACCGGCGGCAAGAAGCATGCGCCGATTCAATTGATACGCGATTTGGAAAGCACCAGCGGCTATTGGGCGGCGGTGTGGACGATTTGTTGCATGCCGGATGCGCATGTGATTTGCGATGCGCCGATTGGCTGCTTCAACCTGGTCGGCACCGCAGTCCCCGATTACACCGATGCCATCCCGCACATCGAGAATCTGACACCGAGCGTGATGCGCGAGCAAGAGGTGACGATGACGGGCACGGCCGGCGCTGTTCGCCGCACCGTCGATGCGTTGCGCCAGATTCATCCAGATCGCGAAGTCATCGTGGTCAGCACGGCGGAGAGCGAGATGATCTCGAGTGATCATGGCGACTGGCTGGGCCGCATGGAGCAGCCGACGCCGTTCTTCTGGAGTAAATCGCTGGAAGGCGATGAATACGAAGGCCGCGAGCGCGTGCTGGTGTGGTTGTGGAAACAATTTGGTGCAATTGGCGCGAAGTATCGCAAAAATCCAGCCGCCAGCCGCCAGCCGCCAGCCGCCAGCAACGGTCTCGTCAACATCATCGGCCCCACCATGGGCTGCTTCAACTCGCCCTCAGATTTGCACGAGATCAAGCGGCTGATCGAAGGGGCCGGCGGCACAGTGAACCTGGTCTATCCGACTGAGTCGTTGCTGAGCGATACGCCTCGGCTGGCCGATAGTGCGTTGAACATCGTGATGTACCACGAGTTTGGCGAGGCGCTGGCTGTTGAATTGGGCAAGCCGTATTTGTTTGCGCCGATGGGCATTCGCGAGACCACCGAATTCATTCAACAAATCGGCAATATTTTGGGCACGCGGGAGCAGGCCGATGCCTTTATCGCCAAAGAAAAGAAAACGACATTGGCGGCGTTGTGGGATTTGTGGCGCGGCCCACAGGGCGATTGGTTTGCTACAACAGAATTTGCGGTGGTGGCCGGCAAGACGTATGCCGATGGGTTGGTGAAATTGCTGGCCGATGAGCTGGGCATGAAGTTGCAGTTTGCGGCGGCGCGGCCCTATCAGCCCGGCACCATGGACAACATCGCCATCCGCGAGACGTTGCACAAGAAGCAACCCGGCTTCGTGTTCGGCAGCTTGAATGAAAAGATCTATTTGACCGAAGCGGGTGCAAAAGCGACGTTCTTTATCCCTGCGGCATTCCCAGGTGCAACCGTGCGCCGCGCCTTGGGCACGCCGTTTATGGGCTATAGCGGCATCATCTTTATCGTTCAGGAAATGGTGAATCGCTTCTATGAGGTTGTGTTCAATTTCCTGCCGTTTGACAATGTGAAAGATGCCGGTGGCCTGAAGGATATGAGCAGCACGCTGACTGCGGCGCGCAACCTGGTGTGGAAGGACGAGGCGCGTGAGCAAATGGAGACGCACCTCGAAGGCATTCCGTGGCTCAGCCGCATCAGCGCCACCCGCGAATTGCGCACCGGCGTGGAACAATATGCGGTGAAGAATAACTTGAAAGAGGTGACGGTCGAGGTGGTTGAGAAGGCATTGGCTGGCTAATCTGGATTCATCATGTACGAGTATTTTATTGGCCCCACTGGCGTGTTCGATACGCCGCTCAGTGCAATCGCTTTCAGCGTCATTCTGTTTCTGTATATGTGGCTGGAGACGCGCTACAAGATTCGCGCGCCGCAGGATGCAGTGCGGGAGCGCAGCAAGACTTTTCTACCGCTGGCCGTTGCCATACCGGTGAGTTTGTTGGTGCCGTTGATTTTTGGCTTTGCCAAGCTCGGTGTGGTACGCGGCGAGTTTCGCGGCGTGTGCGTGGTGCTGGGATTTTTGCTCATTGTGGGTGGCCGGCTGTTACGCTTGTGGGCGCAGTTGCAAATGGGCCGGCTGTATGTGGGTGAGGCGGCGGTGCAACAAGGCCATCGCGTCATCACCAGCGGCCCGTACCAATGGATTCGCCACCCTGGTTATACCGGCGGCACGCTCAGTGCCATTGGGATTGGGCTGGCGCTCTCGACCTGGTTAGGCGCGCTGATTGCCGGTGGCGTGCTGATTGCGGCCTACGTCATGCGCATACCGCTTGAAGAGCGTTTGCTAGTGCGTGAATTGGGCGACGAATACAAAAGTTATATGGCACGCACGAAGCGGTTTGTGCCGTTTGTGGTGTAGCTGAATCTTGAGTCAAGAGTCAAGAGTCTTGAGTCACTAAATAATGAACCTTCAAGAATTTCGCTCCCTGTCTACGCAGCCGGTGGATCGCGAATTGCTCGTCGATATTTTGGTCAACAAGATGAAGTTGAAGCGCAAGCCGGTGGCGGTGACGTATTGCGATGATGGGCCGCCGGCCGGCTATGACTCGGTGCGCATTCCGGCGTGCGCGATCCTGCATCAGGCCGAGCAGGGAAAGCACGTCTATGTAAACGCGCAATCGCATGACTGCTATGTGGGTCAATACCACCTGGGGTTTCTGCCCAAAGATGATGCGGGAAGTTTGATTTGCGACGGCGAATATTTGACGATGGCACAGGGCTTCTTTACGCCAGTTGCAGCCAAAATTAATAAGCAGACCAGCCACACCCTGCCGGTGGGAACGATTCGCGCGATTGCGGCCGCGCCGCTGGATGCGTTACCGGCGGATGTGCCGCTGGATCTGTTGTGTTGTATCTGTGATGTGCAGCGCGCGATGCAACTGGCGGGAGCCGTGTCCGTGCGCGAAGGCACCTTCCCGCACGGCGAGCTGGGTGCATCTTCGTGCTCGTCATTGTTTGCGGCACCTTGGCTGACCCAGAACACGGTGTATGCATTGGGTGAGGGCGGCGGCCGTGGTTTCAATCAGGTGGCGTCGTCAGAAATGTTTGTCGCCATCCCGGCCCATCATTTGCCCTACATCATCGAGATGTTCCAGAACTTCTGGTTCAAGCCCGATGAGATGCGGCGCTTGATCATGCCGAGCCATGGCCAAACCGCGAGTGATAAAACTGAAGCGCAGCCGAATTGAATGCATCTGGCTGCTCTTCATGCACAACGTGGCCGGTGTCGAAAATTTGCAACTCGCAATCGGGAAGCATCTGTTGCAGCCTTTGTGCGTCGCTAACCGGGAAGATGGCATCGTGAGTGCCCCACAGTAGCAAGGTGGGCTGCTGAATCGTCTGCACATGCTGCGGCACTGGCAACCGCCCATCCTTGGGAGATTTGGCCTGCCAGATTTGCGCGGTTAGATTACCCTTCACGCGCAACGGTGCAGCGTAGCCCTCAATGACCTCGGGTGTGATCCAGGATTTGTCGGGGCCGGTCGCCAGCCTCAACCCGAAGTTGGTCCACTCCGGCATGGTGGAGTAGAAAGCCAGGGTGTAGCCAATCGCCGGTGCGCCGACCACTTTGGCGATGGGCGGTCGTTCGCTGACAAACACCTCAGGCGCGATGGCGATGATGGATTGCACCCGCGCCGGCGCAAAAATCGACACCTGCATCGCCACGCGCGCGCCGTAGGAATGCCCGATGATATGGGCTCGCTCGATGTTCAAGGCATCCAGCGTACCCAGTGCCAAATCGGCATGGGACTGCGTGGAGTAGGCCGGCCCCGCCACGCGCGCCGATCCGCCGAATCCCAGATGGTCCAATGCCACCACGCGAAACCCCGCGTTTAGCAGGGCCGGCACCTGCTGACGCCAGGTGAAGTCTGATGCGGCAAAACCATGCAGGAGCAAAATTGCTGGGGCGGTGGGTGGGCCGGAATCGCTGTAATGCAACACATGGCCGTCCACCGTTAGGAAGCATGGCTGCCGGTGGTTGGTTTGCACATACCCTTGCAGGTCATATTTCTCGCGGAGCGGCGTTAGCAAATAGGCCGCTGCAATGAACGCCAAAGCCAGCACGACGAGAACGATGACAGCATTTGTCATGCAACCATCCGGCGCCGGCGCAGCACAAATCGCACTGCAAAAACGATTGACCCAATCAGGCCCAGGATGATGAAGGGCATGGGCTGATGTCCCCAGCGAAGAAAATCGCGCACTTCATACCAGTTGATGGGGTAGCGGCTGATGGTGCCGATGCGAAAGTCCTCCATCACACCGATATCGAGCGCATAGCGGGCAATCCCAACCGGCTGTCCATAGGTCACGACAAAATAGCGGGCGGTTTGCGGCATGATGGTTTCGATCTTGGCACCGGGATAAAAGGTCATACCGGTAAAAATATCGAAATAAGTATCATTGCGCGTGTGGTGGGCGACGATCGCGCCCATACCGGCCGGCAACACAAAAGGAAGCGGCTCGGCAGGCTGTGGCAGGCCGGGGCCGACCAGAACGATGGATGGTTTAAACAGCCGAAGCTCATCGTGTGCGGGGATGTACATTTCGGCTTTGAAAAGCTCGCCGGCGTTATAGTCGAACGTGACGGCATCATGATCATCCACTGAGCTCAGTTCTCCCATCACAAACCACATGAAGTGTGCTTCTGGGACCCATTGCGGCCGATCAAACATGCCGTAATCACCGGGCTCAAGAATGGGCGTCTCGGCCTGTGCAAACTGGGGAGACTGTAGGCCTGCGCAGACACAGAAGGCGGCCAGTAACCGGGCAAGAACAATAAACACTTTCATATGAGGGTCTCTTTAATGGCTCTCAAATGGTTCTCAAATGGTTCTCAAATGGTTCTCATTGGGTGATATTTGGATGGATATGTTGAGGCTGACAAAGCTGTGCAGGATTATGCTGTGCTTTTGAAGCCGTGAAATGGTGCACTGATCATCTGCTGTTTAGCAAAGACACACCGAATTGAGAATTCAAGAACTATTCAATCTCTGAGCCTAATTTTGGCACGATCCCCGTCGTCTTTCCCCAAGTCGGATCTTGCCGCCATGGTTTTGCGCGGCTCTCGATCAATATCTTCCCGGCCGTGGTGAGCCAGTTCTTGGTCATGCGCATTTGCACCATCCACGGCGCAGGCACAATCTGCTTGCTCAAGTAGCTATCAAATGTCAGCCGTTGCACATCGGCATCGGCACACATTTTTGCAAAAATCTCTCGTTGCACATCGCTGTTGTACGAGATGCGCTGTAGAAACTGGAGGAAGGTGTAGGTGGCTCCAAAACGCTTCCACCACGGCCGGTCGTAGCTCTTGCGAAGGTTGGCTGCGGTGGGTGCTTCGATATGTTTGGCAATTGCGCGCGCCGCCATCTCTGCCGACTTCATAGCCCAGTAGATGCCCTCGCCGGAGGTGGCTTGCACCAGACCGGCCGCGTCGCCGATCAATGCCGCGCGATCATAGGACAACACCTTGCGCGGGTACATCGGCAGATGATGCGCTTCAAACTTGATGGTCGAGCCCTCGCCCAGGTAATCCCGCAAACGCGTTTTTAGATTGGTGAGCAGCTGACGCGCTTGTTTGGTATGGCCGGCCCCGGCCCCAATTCCAGCGGCTACGTGGTCATATTTTGGAAACACCCACGCATACAAATCCGGGCTGACCTCATCGGCCAGATAGATGGCGGCCCGGTTTTGCCAGTGTTTCATGGCCGCCTCGGGCAACATGATGCGCTCCTGATACGCAACCGCCATGTCCAACCGCTCCAGCCCCAACAACTTGGCGACGGTGGAGTAGGCACCGTCTGCCCCGATGATGGCATCGCCCTGAATTACATGCTCGTGTTGAGCCCGGTCGGCATAGGTGATGCGCACGCCGCTGGCTGTGACTTCAAGTGCGTTCAGCTTACCTTCGATGAGATGGGCGCCCTTGGATACGGCGCGGTCGCGGATGTAATGATCGAATATCTCGCGCCGCACCATGGCGATAAAGTCCTGATCACTGGGCTTGGTGCTGACGACGGGGAACTCGGTAATGGTGCGAGGTGAGGCGACGACGGCGATGGAGACCTTGCGATCAATCAGAGATTCGGGCAGGTTATATTCGCTGAAGGCCAATGGCGGCACGGCACCGCCACAGGGCTTGATGTAGTTCAGATCCCGCTCCAGCAACGTCACTTCGATTCCTAAATCGCGCAATGTATCGGCTGCAATGCTGCCACCGACTGATGCGCCCACTACGATTACATGTGCCACCGTTTGTCCTCCTTGTAACTATCTTTAACCATTTACAACCACTTTTTACTTCTATGGAGCTTCGGAGCTTCCAAGTTAATCAACACGCCCAACTTAAATTTGCAATACCGCCGCCAGCATGCCCCACACCAGAGGTGGGATGGCGATGATGTTGTACCGAATTGCCATGGCGTTGGTGGGATTCTGAATGAGTTGGCGCTGGGGAAAGAATTGCACCACGATGAGGCCGAGCACAATGGC
Organism: Thermoflexales bacterium; assembly: GCA_038213625.1. Taxonomy (GTDB): domain Bacteria; phylum Chloroflexota; class Anaerolineae; order J036; family Brachytrichaceae; genus JANMVQ01. The sequence continues at coordinate 21,773 of JBBQST010000001.1, read as the reverse complement.
GGCGGAGATGTAGTGTCCCCACAGCAGTAACAGGCCCACCACAATGAATTGAGCTGCATCAATGCTGATGACAGCGATCCAGGCCGCGCGGCGCTCACCATACAGCGCCGGGATCGAGTTGATGCCCATCTTGCGGTCGCCGGTCACGCTTTTGAAATCGTTGATGGTCATGATGCCGTGCACACTGAGGGAATACAACAGGGCGAAGATGAGGCTGGTTGAGGTGAGGGTGGAGGCAAAGGTGAAATGGCCGGCAATCCAGGCCAACCCTTCGTAGGCAATGGCGACGACGAAGTTGCCGATCCAGCCGTTTCGCTTCAGCCTTAAGGGCGGGGCAGAGTAGGCAATGGCCAGCACGACGCCGAGGAACGCCACCCAGAACACCTGCATGCCAAGGGCCGCAGCCACGACGAGCGCAGCGCCCAGCAACACCACGATCAGCAGCATGACCTGGCTTTTGGTGACCCTGCCTGAGGGGATCAGCCGATTGGGCTCATTAATCGCGTCCACATCACGGTCGAAGTAGTCGTTGAGCACTTGCGAGAAGCCGGTGAGCAATGGCCCGGCCATGCCGATGCCGATGGCCAGCCGGCCAATCCACAGCACGTTGTGCCAGATGCCGGCTTCCAGGTTGAATCCCAGCTGTCCACTGGCGACAGCGCCAACCAGAAAAGCCCAGGCCGGTGCAAACCAAGTGTGGGGTTTCATCAACGTGACAACCCAGGATTGCGCGGGCTTCTTTACCGAACGCGATGTTGAAGGCATATTGTCAACACCGAGGCCCGGCACGCCAGAAGTTTTGGTTTGTTCGATCATCTTTCTTCGGGTAGGGGTCTAATCGTTATTGCGACATCGCACGAATTCAATATTCGCAAAAATATACACCAAACAGCCAATGCTGACGAATGACGTTTTTGTGGGTTCTTCAGTATGGGTGTCGCCTTTCGCTGATACAGTGCCGGAGTGTCAGACTTGGGTATTTTGCTTTTGCTCTCGGGAGAACTGGCGAACTTTCAAGTAGATGCCGGGCAACCGGCGCAGTTTCTCCCAGCCACTCAAATGAGCCCGTCGATTGAAGACATCAAAGCCGTTCTCGGCAATCTTCCCGAGAATCCCGCGATACAACAGGGAGGCGGCACCCACGGCCATTTGTCCATCGGGCTGCAATTGCGCGAGCGCCGGTAGATGCTGTTCGTAAAGCGTATCCGTGCGCGCGATCTGAAATTGCATGAGCGCTCGAAATGAATCGTTGATCTGGCGATCGCACAACATGGGTTCGGGGTAGCCAAATGCATCCAGGTCTTCCAGGGGCAGATAGATGCGGCCGCGGGTCAGGTCCTCGCCGATATCGCGCAGAATGTTGGTCAGTTGCAGGGCGATGCCCAACTCGATGGCCGAGTGCGTGGTGTCACTTGAAAATTGGTTGCTGCCATCGGCTGCGCCAATGATGTGCATGGAAACCAGGCCTACGGTGCTGGCCACCAGATAGCAATAGCGCCGCAGTTGCTGGAATGATTTGTAGCGATTGACCTGCAAATCCAGCTCGCAGCCGTCCATCAACTCCTCGATGTATTGCTGTGGCACGGCATAGCGCATCTGGGTGTCGGTCCAGGCCTGCAACACAGGATTCGTTTGAGTGGATGCACGTTGCCGAGCAGCCAGACGCCATTCCTGAAGATCAATCAGGCCAGTGCGCGGCACATCGACGATGTCGTCGGTGACGCGGCAAAACGCATAGAAGGCGCGAATCGCCTTGCGTTTGGCGCGCGGCAAAAAATCGGTAGCCAGATAAAACGACTTGGAGTGGTGCCGAGTCATTCGAGCGCACTGCGCATATGCAAGATCGAGGTCGATGTTCTGTAGGGGCACAAGTATTAACCCGCCACTATCGCTGTGATCTCTTACAAATAAGCTGAGCCAGACACAACGAAGTGTGGGCATTATCTATGAGACCGCATTATTTGCCACTTGAGGGCCGAGGGTGTGATGGTGAATGCAAAGTCAGGTTTTGCCGGCCAAGTTGCCCAGCGATAGTCCAATGCGGCATCAGCATCGCCGGGCTACACCACGACACTGGCTGAGGCCGGTTTTTAGCCCGATTGATCGGGTGTCAACCTGTAGGCCAGCGATTGACCGCTGGACGTTCGTGGCTGTCGCGCATCAGATGCGAACCGACTTTGCATTCGCCATCAAAGTTTGTCGATGGCGAATGCAAGGTTCGGTGTAGATTCCCGCCTGGTGAAGCGTTCGCTTGTGGAGAGACTTGGGCAAACGGCTTGTGTCAGGGGCTCTTCAACAGGCTCGCTCCCTATCAGGTGGCGTTCTGAAGGGTGTGAAAGGGGTGAGGGGCGTCATGAGTTGGGCTGTTTGACGACGCCCAAAGTGGTGTCTGGACATCACATATATCAAGCCGTATATATCAATTTGACAATTTGATTGCCCCTACTAAAATCCGCAAAGATTTCCTGTTGCTCTACATCAATCAATGCCCCGGCATGAAACTCGCCGTGGCTTAAGTTAGGAGGCAATCAAAAATGAATGACAAAGTCCCGGAGAGATACAAGGCGCTATTCACCAACGAAGAGTGGCTGCAACATCAGCTGGTTGTGCTGGGATCGTGGATCTTCTTTGCGCTCGCGGCAGTGAACCACATCATCATCGCATCGTACAAGCCGTGGATCCCCGCGAGGTAGTGAGTTGTTTTTAAATTCGGATCTGACTGATTTCCACTGGAGGCTGGTCAGGTTCAAAGGTGCATTCGATGAAAGAACCCAAGTTTATTGACTTCAAAACGGCGCTGAGTCTTTACGTTGTCGCAATGGTGTTGACCACTCTGCTCATCCACTTCGTGGTGTTGAGCTCGAGCTACAACACATTCTGGCTCAAGTAGGTCGCAACGGTGCGCGACGCTGAGCTGAATTGGGCTGATCAGAGTGCTCTTTGCCAAAGTGTGTTGTGGATGTAGCGCAGGCAGGAAACAAGAGCAACATCAGGGTCAGTTCGTTCCGGTGCCGCGCACCGGTTTAAAGAAAGATACAGTACGCGGAGGCGCAAGCCTCTTGTCGCAGAATTCATTAGTAAGACGCGGCGCGCGGCCTTTCCTGCACGCAATCGTTGGCAGTCTTTTGCCGCACTTAACTAGATTAAATTGGGACGCATCATTTAAAACAGGAGAGGGCATATGCTTTCGTATGAGGCAGATTACCGCCGAGAGGCAATGGGTGTTCCCGCCCGTGCTTCTTTTGGATTATTTAAGACCTGGATTGGTCGGTTTTATCTGGGATTGTGGGGAATCGTTGGGGTGCTTATGGGCACGATCGGCTCCGCGGTCTGGCTTTGGCAGGTGGTGATTCTCGACCCGACCCAAACTGGGAATCCGCTCCGAAATTTTGTCGCCGGTCAGATTCCGGTACCCAAGGCAAGTCTGGGTATGGGTATCGCCACAACGGGTGCAGATGGATTGTGGTGGCAGGTGGTCGTATTTTGCGCCACCATCACTTTTCTTGCATGGATGCTAAGACAGGTTGATATCTCACGGCAGCTCAAGATGCGCTATCACGTTCCGGTGGCGTATGCGGCCGTTCTATCCTCCTGGGTCACCATCCAGATCGTTCGACCTGCATTGTTGGGTCATTGGGCCGAAGGGTTTCCTCTGGGCGTGCTAGCGCACCTGGACTGGCTATCGGCATTTGGTTACCGCTATTACAACTTCTACTACAACCCGTTTCATGCGTTGGGTGTAGCCCTGTTGTTTGGTAGTGGTTTTGTGCTCTCATTGCACGGCGCAACTATTTTGAGCGCATCCGGACTGCGCAACAAGGGTGTGACCGAAGACAATATCAACCGGTTCTACTGGGACTTCTTCGGTTATAGCGTTGGAGAAATTGGCGTGCATCGGCTGGCCTTTTTGTTCTCCGTGTTGTGTGTGTTGCTGAGCAATCTATGCCTGGTGCTTTCCGGAACTGTTGTTCAAGATTGGAGCCGTTTCTGGGACTTCTGGAACAAGCTTCCTATTTGGAGCGGATTCGGTTTCTAGCAAAGGAGTTATAGAGATTATGGAAGCTGAAGCACTTTATCCCGAAGGCATTGAGCGTCGTGCCAAGAAGTCTTTTCACATCAAAGCACTACAGGGTTTTGGTGATACACAAATCGGCCCCATTTATTTGGGGATATGGGGTCTGCTGGCCATCGGCTCATTTGCGATTACTGTGCTGATGATCTTCATCGGTTACGGTCTGCAAGTGGGCTGGAACCCCATCCGGTTCATGCGTGAATTTGCTGTGTTGGGTGTGGAGCCGCCGGCCCCGTCCTATGGTTTGCAGTTTGCCCCATTGGCACAGGGCGGGTTCTGGCAGATTGCGACCTTGTTTCTGACACTGACGCTGGTGTTCTGGACCATTCGCATCTGGTCGCGAGCGACCGCCAACGGCGTTCGACCGTTGTTGCCAATTGCTTTTGGGGCCGCACTGTTTCTGTTCTCGGCCATCTACATCATTCATCCCATTTCGATGGGATCGTGGAATGAAGCGCCGGGACATGGGTTGCGTGCACAATTGGTCTGGGCCAACAATTTCAGTATCAAATATGGCAATTTCTACTACAACCCGTTTCACATGGTGTCGATCTTTGGCCTGTTAGGCAGTACGGTGTTGCTGGCCATGCACGGCGCGACCATTCTGGCAACGGTGCAATATCAGTCGCATCGCGAGTTGGATGAAATTGAAGATAGCACCGAAGGCACGCATCGCGCGCAATTGATCTGGCGTTGGATCATGGGCTTCAATGCGACCCCGCACTCCATTCACGTATGGGCGTTGGGGTTGGCCACACTGGCGGCCGTTGCCGGTGGTATTGGTGTCATTACATCTGGTCCTGCCGAGCCCAACTGGTATCTCTGGGCTTGTCGCGCAGGAATTACCCCCGGTGGCATTGCGGCATGTGTGCCGCTGCCCTGAACAAATCTGGTTTGCTTCATCTTAAAAATTAAGCAAATGAGGTAAGCCAGGTTAAAGCAGGTATTTATGAGGAATGTGCATGAAACCGTCGATGGTCCCATCGCTGGTTATAACGATCGCCAAAGACAAATTCTGCGTGGTGAACTGGTTGGCCTGATTGCGTTTACGGTTATGGCGCTGGTCGGTGTCATTGTCATCTCAGTATGGCAGGGCGAGACTCGTGCAACGGAAGGCTTTCGGGCTGAGTATGAGTACAACTATGCGGGTGTTCAGAAGGTTAACTTCCTTCAATATCTCACGTCCAAAAATATAACGCCCACCCAGATTAGCCCGGAGGCTGCCGCAGCCTATGGCGTTTGGGCGGCTGCTAATCCCAAGACCAAGAATGTGCAGGTGCTGACCAAGTATCTTGGGGCCAAATACGAGGATACGGCTGCCATATTTGGCTATATGAGCCAGTATGTCACGACGGGCCTGGGGCAGAGCTGCGAATACTGCCACAACCTCGCGGACTTCTCGGCGGATGAAAAGCCCACCAAGTTGAATGCACGGAACATGTTTGTGATGATGTTCGAGGTGCAGAACAAATGGGTGGAAAGTATCCCCAGACCGGAAGGTCAGGTGATCTATCAGTTGCAGTGCGCGAGCTGTCACAACGGCGTCGCCAAATTCTGGAATAAAGATCTGAAGGCAAAATCACAGGAGTCGTTTGGCGTTGCCGGTGGCGGCATGCCCTATGACTACACCTTCGCCGACGAGCGCTTCCTGGGAAGCCTGCCGGACGCAGATGGCCGTGTGAATTACTTCCAGGTCATTGCCGACAGGACCACGCCGCCGGGTCTGAACGATACCGCTCGCAATCAAAATGCGATGTATCACATGAATACAGCGCTGGGCGTTGGCTGCGATTTCTGTCACTACGGCGGCTACTTCCGTTCATACAGCCTGCCCGATGGGACTTACAAGTATCCAAAGGCCCAGGCGCGACATATGCTGGGCATGTTGCAAGATCTCACAGTGAACTGGCTTCCCCAGCTTCCGCCTCTGGATGCAAATTCAGTCGCCGCGCCGGATCAAGCCGTTGCGCCGAATTGCTACATGTGCCATCGCGGATATGTGGTTCCACCGGGAGATATCGCTCCGACTGAGCCTATTCAAAAGGTAGCTGCGCCGTTACTTGCGCCGCTTCAAGACATTCCAATTCCAATTTCGGTGCTGCCGAAACCCTAGAACGGTGGCCGACTTTTCAGTAGATCGAAGTAGGGTAATGGCTTGCTCATAGTAGGCAGGCTGATGAGTTCGATATGCTCTGCACATTCATCAGTTGGTTGTGTATGTGCAGAGTACGTCGAACCCAAAACATACAGCGCGCTTTATCTGTCAAATGAAATTGATAAAGCGTCAGTGCAGGGTTTGGAATTCCGTTTGAATCGTCATGGTTATTAACAAGAAGCTGTTTCGACTGAGCTTGTTTCAATTTGGTCTGGGGTTTGCCGTTGTCATCTTTAATGGCGCGTTGAATCGTGTGCTGATCTCCGAAGAGGGGGTTCCCGCCGGCATCATTGGCTGGCTTCTAAGCCTGGGTTTGTTCGTTGCGCCGGTGCGTGCGCTGATGGGCATTCGCTCGGATCGCGAGAAGAAAACGTTTGGCTACCGGCGTCTGCCCTACATCTGGTACGGCATGATGATGGTGTTCTGTGCGCTGGCCTCGGCGCCATTCTCATTACTGTTACTCAGCAAATCATCGACGATCGGGCAGGATCACACGCCGTTTGGTCTGGCCATCGTCGCCTGCACGATTATCTTTCTGGTATACGCGCTGGGTGTGCACATCTCTCAAACAGGTTATCTGGCGCTGGTGACCGATCTGGTGCCAAAAAATGAACGCAGCCGTGCAGTAGCCTTTTTGTGGACGATGTTGATTCTGGGCCAGATTATTAGTTCAGTGATCTTGAGTCTGTGGCTGGTTGACTTCAGCCCGTTTAAGCTGGTTCAGGTCATGCAAACGTCGTCGATTGTCTTTGTTGCACTGGCCATCACAGCCATCTGGAAGCAGGACAAACCGGTCATCATCACTGAAGAGGATGAGATGCTCACCGGTCAGGTGATGAAGGTTTTTGCGTCGAATCGAGTCAGGTTGTTTTTTGCCATTGTCTTCTTCGGCACACTGGGCCTCACGTCGCAAGATATTTTATTGGAACCCTATGGCGGCGAGGTTTTACGCATGACGGTGAGCCAGACCAGTGGGCTCACGGCGCTATGGGGCATCGGCATGCTGGTGGCGATGTTGATCGCGTGGCGGGCATTAACACGGGTGCGTTCACCTCTGGTCGTTGTGATCTGGGGGTGTCTGGTTGGGCTGGTCGGCTTTGGTCTCATCACCTATGCCAGCGTGGCTCAATCGGTCGAGATGTTTGCAACGGGTGCTGCCATTATCGGCGTAGCCAATGGCCTATTCCTCATCTCAACCTTATCGATGATCATGGGGTTGGCCGATTTGAAGACAGCCGGTCTGTACGTCGGTTTGTGGGGTCTGACTCAAACCACGGCCTCCGGTCTGGGAAGCCTGATTGGTAGTAACGTTCGCGACGTCATCGCGAGTTCAACCAACAGTGTGGCAAATGGTTACGCGGCCGTGTATGTGGCTGAGATGGTGCTGATCGTGGTTGCGCTAATTTTTCTGGGCGTGTTGAGGCGTAATAAACTGGTCACCCGGCATACCGGCGATAGCGCGTTTAGTGGACTTACGGATATTCCGGGAAGTTAATCAAGTCAATCAGTCGGCTTAATAAGTCGATATCACTTCACTTTGTAAAAGTGTAAGAGGTGTATATGGAATCTCTACTGTGCTTTTCGCTGTTGCTTCTGGGTTCAGTTGGCCTGTTCGTGGCATTTGCCTTTACCGATTCAAATGCCGTTTTCGATAGCTTTAAGCCCAAGTCCGTGATCCAGAAAGAGGGTGGCGAGCATAATCCCAACGACGACTAACTGAATCATGGCACCGTTCAACCCAATTATTTACCCCATTGTTTTGCTGGTGGCCGGCATCATCGTCGTGCTCATTCTGGTTGCTCTGGCAACCTCGCTGACCATTCGAGATCTGCGCAAGCATTTTCGAGTGACAGTGCAGAGCTGGTCGATGCAAAACATGAAGTTTGAGCAGGGCCCTTCGCTGGCCAATTTCTTGAATCAGCGCCGTCTCTTCAGTATGCGCGGCAATGGTGCGTTGGTGTTGACGCAGCAGGATGTTCGCTTTGCCCAACTGGCCCCCAACCGCGAAATTGTCATCCGACTGGCGGACATCACGGCCGTTCGACTGGTGCGCAAATTCAATGGCCGTTGGGGCGGGGGCCCATTTCTCGCCATTCAAAATAAACAAGGCGAGTGGATCGGTTTTCAAACAGACTCCCCCCAACGTTGGGCCGAAAAGATTGAGTCCAACTTGCAAGCGATGCCGGCCTCACAGGCCTAGGCCTTGCTCGGGATGCCAGTCGCTTTCGTTAAAATCAGCGGCGGCTTATCGATGCTGAGCTTCAGCCGCACCTGACGTGCGGCTGATTTTTTTGCATGCACCTTGGTTTGCCTGTCATTTGAGGCTTATCACCTCGGCGTTGCGTGGGGGCCGGATGCGTCATTAGCAGGGTCGTTCTCCTATGTTATATTCATAAAATTCTGACCCAAATGGATAGAAAGCCATCCTCACTTCGCGGCGTCTTGCGAACACTTCTCATCGTACTGGCAGTGGTCGATTTGCTGCGCGCGGTTCTGTTTTTAACTCAACAGTCGTGGCTGTATTCTGCACTGGGAAGATCGATTGTAGATCCCGTGATCACCCGGCAATATGGTATCTTTCTGCTGACCGTGGCACTGTTTTATGCCCTGCTCGCCCGTGATCCAGAGCGATATGCCCGGCTACTCTGGGTGGGTGTGGCGCAACATGCCACAGCGGCCGTTCTGGCCCTGAATGACTTGATCGTCGGTGATCTGTCTGTGCCCGTGTTTTTGGTGGTGCTTACAGGTGAGTTATTGATCACAGCAGCTCTGGTGGTGCTGAACAGTCGGATCCATGATGCGCCATGGTTACCTGGCCCGTCGACTGGGCGGTTGCGCTGGATGCGCCGGATTATGCTGGGGTTTGGCGTGCTTTTTGTGTTCTGGGCCGTAGCCTCGACCATCATCATTCCGCTGGGTTCCTGGCTGCTGAATTACCCGGTGATCGACAGCTATACCACCAAACAGCAAGGTATTGCCTTTCTGGTCATTGGTCTGAGTAGCTTGCTGGCCGCTAAAGATGTTCGGCGCTACCGCATCTTTATCTGGGTCGTCATCAGCAGCCAGGCATTTGGATGCCTGAATTCTGCCTACGAAGTTTTTGTCGGCACGATCCCATTGTCGGTGGCATTCGTCCAGTGGAGTATTCAAGCCATCATCATTGCCGGTATCCTGTGGCTGTATCCGAGGAAGGACATTGGCGTGCCAAACACGGCGTTGGCCGCCTCGGCAAGCTAGCACACGTTCAGATCGCATCAACGCCAGCGATTGGCGAGTTTGCATACAGCATCGCCTGACACGCATCGAATTTAATAAAGTGGTTCTGCAGCAGCGCTGGTAGATGCATTTAACAATATTCTGGTTGGCATGCTCATGCTATGTAGCGGAGGTAAAAACCAATGTCACCGATCAAAGCCAGTGTCATTAATGAAGTGCGTGTTCGAACTTTGCCCGAGGTATCCGATGCATCCTGGACCCCGCTGGTGCTTAGGGCCGGCCAGGTCCTGAGTGGCGAAGTGGTCAATGGCTGGTTCGTTTACAGCGATCCGCGCTATGTAATCTACGCACGTGAGGGTCAACGTCAGGAATTGCTCTACTCGATTCTTCAAGACGGAGACACCGAGCTTATTCGAACTTCGGACGCTCCTGTGCCGGTCCCTCAACCTGAGCCCATGAAGCGAACGGCCTTCAAATTAGGCATCAGCGTCCTCGTCAATCATCATTTGCTGGAGCCGCCTATCAGGCTGGCATACGCTCATTCCTGATCATGGAAGGGCTTTTGGCCGCAGTCGAGTTCAAGCAGAAGCATCCGGACGCCGTCGTCATGTATCGCCGGTTTTTGCCGCACGGCAGCGGTATCCCCAGTGTGGATTTGTTTAGCGGTGAAACCAAGATGGGCAACGGCGTGGTGTTCGTCTCGCCGCTCAACGAGTGCGATAGTTATTGCTACGGCTCACCTGGCGAGATTGAACAGCGCGCCAAATTTGATGTGGCGATGGGCGAGCGGTGCAAAACCCACGGCACCCTCTATGCGGCCGGCGGATTTAGCATGGGCACTCCCGACTTTACCAATCCTGCCATCTGCGATGCGATGCGCCGCTTTTATGCACCAGCCTACAACGCCGGCATTTTCGCCCTGAACATGCATTTGTATTCACCCAATATGGGCTGGATTTTTGGCCGCAACAAGGCCATCGATTTGACCGACCTCGCAAATAACCCCCTGGATGAGAACGGCGTGCTGCGGTTGCCGGTGGGCCGCGATGGTCACATAGCGACGGTTGACTACGGCGGCGAACGTGCCATCGGCGAGGGCGATCAGCGCATCTGGTTCGAACGCCGGTGGGAGTTCCTGTTCACCAAATGTGGCTTCGACCCTGATCCACGTTTGCTGGGTATCTACTGTGATGAGACCGGTGTGGATGAGGGCGGCGTCGGTGGGTTCCCAGCCCATCAAGCGGGTAATGCCGAGGTCAACGCGTGGTGCCGTGAATTTATCAAGGTGAATAGTTTGCCGTTGACAATCAACGGCGTCACAAATTCAAGCCCATTGCGCGGCGCGGCCATTTTTCAGGCTGGCGAGAAGAAGAACTGGACCGGCTACAACGTCGAGCACTGGTTCGGCGAAATTGCCAACGCCAATTCGTGATCGCTAAATGTGTGTCAGCGGCTCCATACTGCGCGCATAGGGTGTGCCGTCGGGGTTGAAGAACGTGTGGCTGGGCACGACATTGGGTGTGACAGCTAGAAACATGAGCAAGGGCGTGCCCCCATCATTGGCAATGATGTGCCATTCATCGGCGGGTGTGTAAACGATGCTGCCGGCCGGCAACAGCCTATCTTCTTTGACTGTGGTGATGTGACAGGTACCCTCAAAAAACCAGAAGATTTCATCCGCGCGTTCGTGATAGTGCTTGTCTGCCGCAAAGCGCGGCGCAAACTTCAATACCCCACCGCGAACGTAGTCGGTATACACCAGCGATTGTTGGGCCGCGACTTTGAACGTGTGTAACTGGCGCAACGGTGCGATGAGATTTTGTTCTGCGGTGTGATTGGGATGGGGACTGTCGATCCGCAACACTTTGACCGTTTTGGACGTGGCGCTGGCCGACCAGGAACTGCCTGCCGGGAGTTGTGCCCCTTGCATATCCGTCAGGTTTGCGTGGCTGATTTTGCCGCCAATATCCGCTTTGATATGCAGACTGCCGGACACGATGCACAACACCGTTTCGGTGTGCGCCTCAGCGGCTCCATCAAATGTCTCGCCGGTGTGGATGTGGCGGATTTCGGTGTAGCAAACGGGCGTGTCGCACAACACCTGATCAGCGGGTGAGTTCATTGAGAAAATTTTCATTGCATGCTCAGCAGCACTTTACCGGCTGCCTCTTTTCGAGAATAGTTCACGGCGGTCATCACGTCGTCGAGTGAAAATATCTCATGCGCCAACGGCGACCAGTCAATCGCCTGAAGCATGCGAATGGTGCGCTCATATTCCAGAATACCGCCCCACGAGGTGCGCAGGGTGTATTCGCGCATAAACATGTCGTTGGGTGAGATGGGCACACTGACGCTCGTAGGTGCGACGCCACCCCACAACACGGTGCCGCCGATGGCCACAACCTGAATCGCCTGGGACAGTGCCGGCTCCAGCCCCACCGATTCAATACTGCACTCAACGCCGCGGCCGTTTGTATGCTGCCGCACCACCTCGACCAGATCGGTTTCCTTCGGATTCACCACGATGTCGATGCCCATGCGGCTGGCGCTTTCACGGCGGCTGGCGCGAGGTTCGCTCACGATCACTTTGGCCGCCCCGGCATGTTTTGCCAGCACGGCCGAGAACAAGCCAATAGGGCCGGCCCCGATCACGCACACATTCACACCGGGTCGCACGCCGGCGCGATCCACAATCCGAAGCGCGCACGACATCGGCTCGGTCAGTGCGCCAATGTTCAGCGGCACATCATCGGGCAACCCATAGAGCATCGATTCTGGCAGGATGATGGCGTCGGCCCAGGCTCCGCCCCGTGGTACGACCTTGCGGCACAACGCGGCCATGCCGTTGCGGCACAGTTCGCACGTGCCACAATTGCCGCGCGGCAATGCCGTAACCCGTTGCCCCACGCGCACGCCAGTCACGTCCGCCCCAATGCGCGTGACGATGCCGGCATACTCGTGGCCCAGCTGAGATGGCGCGCTGGGTTTGTTGCCAGCAACGATCTCGTAGCCTTCGATGGCGTGAAGCTCCGAGCCACAAATGCCGGCGTGTGAAACCTGAACCAGAACTTCATCGGGCCGCAGGTGATTGGGCAGTGTGACGCGATCCACCCGCACGTCGAGCGTGTTGTAGAGAGTGGCCGTGCGAATGGTATCGCCCAGGTCGTGCATCATGACACGCTCGATGATAGCGATGCTTGCATTTGCCGCAAATGAACGGGCCGCAAATGAACGGCTTGGGCTAATTGTTTGCATCAAGTCTCAGGTTCGCCCTTGGACCAACTTAAAGTCTTTGCGTTGACAGACTACTATAGGCACGAAATTCTCTCGCGCCAATGTGGCCGAGCCGTCCATTGCCCCTTTTCGCGAATCCACCCAATCGAAACCAGTTCGCTACAATCCAGGCACTGTGCAAACATCGGAACTCGCGTATGACCTTCCATCTGACCTGATCGCCCAAACCCCTGTCGAGCCGCGCGACAGCTCGCGGCTGATGGGGATTGAGCGATCCTCGGGCCAAATATCGCATAGGCAGTTTTTAGATATCGCCCAGTTGCTCCGGCCTGGTGATCTATTGGTGGCCAACGACACCAGTGTGCTCAATGCCCGCCTCGCCGGCCACAAGCCCAGCGGTGGCAAAGCTGAGGTGCTGTTGTTGCGCAAGCTCAACCCGACCGATTGGGAATGTTTGGTCGGCGGCCGGCGGGTGGAGCAGGTGCTGTTTGATGGCGTCACAGATCACCCATTCACAGCAGATGTGATCGAGCGGCGCGACGGCCCCACCTGCATCGTTCGTTTCAGCGAACCTGTGGAACCCTACTTAAGTGCCATCGGCGAGATGCCGTTGCCACCCTACATCCACGAAAAGCTACAAAACCCAGCGCGCTACCAGACCGTCTATGCGCGTATGGCCGGCTCGGCCGCCGCACCCACCGCCGGCCTGCACTTCACCTCGCGCTTGCTGAGCGAACTGCAATCCAACGGTGTCGGCGTCGCCTTTGTCACCTTGCACGTCGGCCTGGATACGTTCAAGCCCATTGACGAGGCCGAGGTTGAAGCGCATCAGATTCACACCGAGTGGTGCGAGATTACGCCGCAAACGGCGCTGGCCATTCGTGAGACTCACGCCAGAGGTGGCCGCATCATCGCCGTTGGCACCACCAGCCTGCGGGTGCTGGAAACCTGGGGCGAGCAGGGCCAGCCCGAAGCCGGTTGGAGCGGCTTCACCCATATTTATATTACGCCGGGATTTCAGTTCAAAGTTTGCGACGCGCTCATCACCAACTTTCACCTGCCGCGCTCCACATTGCTGGCCCTGGTCGGTGCCTTCATGGGTCTGGAGCCGATGCAACGCGCCTACGCCGAAGCCATCCGCCAGCGCTATCGTTTCTATTCCTTCGGCGATGCGATGCTCATAGCCTGAGCGGAGAGCGATGAGCACAGAGCTGTGAGCTGTGAGCGAGGAGCAAAGAGTTGAATCAAGACGGTGGCGACCTCCGCTCATGCTCTAAGCTCCCAGCTCATCGCTCTCCGCTCTAGATCATCGTCGGGCTCTTGCGCTGCAAGAACTGACCGCTGCCTTTGCTGCCCAGCCAGCGCTTGCCATCCACGACCAACTCGCCGCGCAGTAACACTTTGCTCGGCTTGCCGACGCCGCTGATGCCCTCATACAAGTTGTAGTCGATGTTCATGTGGTGGGTCTTTGCGCTGATCGTGTATTTGGCCTTGGGGTCCCAGATCACAATATCGGCGTCGCTGCCCACCGAGAGCGTGCCTTTCTGCGGGTAAATGCCAAACAGCTTGGCCGGGTTCGTCGCTGTCAATTCCACAAACCGGCTCGGCGTAATCTGGCCCGTGCTCACGGCCGCATTCCACAGCATCATCATGCGGTCTTCGATCCCAGGCACGCCATTGGGAATCTTGGAGAAATCGCCCCTGCCCAAATCTTTCTGCCCCGCGTATTTGAAGGGGCAGTGATCGGTGCTCACTGACACAAGGTCGCCCGTGCGAATGCCGCGCAGTAGGGCTGCCTGATCGTGGGTCTCGCGGAAGGGCGGGCTGCACACCCACTTGGCGCCGTTGAACTCATCACCGCCTTCACCGGTGGTGCCGTTCAAGTTGTCCTTGGTGAAATAAAAATATTGCACGCACGTCTCGGCGTAGGCGTGCTGCCCACGCGCGCGCGCTTCGCTAATCGCCGCCAACGCACCGGCATTGGTCAGGTGCACGACGAATAGGGGCGCGTCGCCGGCCGCTCGAGCCAGTTGAATGGCGCGGTAGGTGGCTTCGGCCTCCAATTCGGGTGGGCGGGTGAGGGCGTGGTAGATCGGGTCGGTGTTGCCGGCTGCCAGTGCTTCTTTGATCAACACATCAATCGCATCGCCGTTCTCGGCATGAACCATCGTCAGCACGCCGCTTTGCTTGGCCACTTGCAAGCACTTGAACAGTGAGGTGTCATCAACTTGCAGCACGCCTTTGTAGGCCATGAACAGTTTGATGCTGGTGACGCCGTAGCTCGGCAGCTTGGGAATCTCCATCATCACTTCGTCTGTTAAATCGGTAATGGCAATGTGAAAGCCGTAGTCCATCGCGGCCTTGCCGTTGGCCTTGGCATGCCACAAATCCAGTGATTCCTTGAGGCTGGCGCCTTTGGGCTGAATGCAAAAATCCACGTGGGCCGTGGTGCCGCCGAAGAGCGCGGCTTTGTGGCCGGTGAAAAAATCATCGCTGCTGACGGTGCCGCCAAACGGCATGTCCAGATGGGTGTGCACGTCGATGCCGCCGGGCAGCAGATATTTGCCTTTGGCGTCGATGACGGCGTCCGCACCCTTGTCCATCAACCCGTCGCCGATCAGCGCAATCTTGTCGCCATCGATCAGCAAATCGCCCAGGTAGTTATCTGACGCCGTAATGATCCGCCCGTTTTTGATCAAAGTCGTGCTCATGCCGCAAATCTTACCGTTCACCCGTTTATTAGCAATAGGGAAGGAAGTGGATGGCGGGATTGGCGGCTGGCTGCTAGCGGCTAACTGCCAGCAGCCAGCCGCCAACTTACCTGCAAGCCGGTTCAGGCTTGATCACACGTATATTGGTTTTCGGACATCAGGAGGTATTCACATGCGAGTTTCTATCCATCGTCCCATTTCGGCTGGTTTGACTGTGTTGATGACTGCGCTGTCCTGCGCAACAGGTCTGGCAGGCCCACCTCAAGTTGCCACCGCCGCCACTCCGGCCAGCGCAACAAACCAGATTGTTGCGCCGCAATACGTCTACAGCTACGCGATCAAGTTTGTGTGTGGCTATCAGCCGCCCATTCAAATCACCACGGCCGCCAACTCCTACACCGAGCCGCCCGTAAAGCCCGGCAACTACGCCACCGAGATCAACATCTTCAACCCACAGTTCAAGGAGCTGGGTTTGCGCAAACGCTTCATCACGCTGGTGCGCAACGGCAAAGCGGTGAAAGAGCCGGAAAGCGTGACCCATGTGATGACGGCGACCATGGTCTTGAGGAGTGGCTATGCCACCATGGATGACTGCGATCTGCTGTGGAAGATGACCCAGCTTGCGCCGCCGGTGCCGCCGGCCAATTCGTTGCTGATTGGCTATCTGGTCATCAACAGCTTGCAGGAATTGGACATCGATGCCGTTTACACCTCGGCTGCCGTGCGTGTCGGGCAAACGCCGGGTCAGCCCCAGACCATCGAGTCCGAAAATGTCTCGATTGATGTAGAGCGCATCCCAGCCAAACGCGTGCAGTTCAATCCCAATCATTTCGCCAGCGGCGCACAAAATCCATAGGTCAATTCACTCAATACCGGTCAATACCGGTCAATACCGGTCAACACATGGCAGTAGTTGAGTTCAAAACATGAATTCAGCACCTGCCAGGAGGACACTATGAATGGGTCTGCAATGCGGCTCAGACGAGGCGTGCTTGTGCGGTCGCGTGTGCTTGTGGTTGCAATGGTGGCGGGTCTATCCGTGTGGGGTTTATCAGCATGGGCCGCGCCATCTGTGGCCCATGCTGCACCGAGGGCGGCCGAGGTGCCGGTGAATCCGTTTTGCTACAGCTGGACTTTCAGAAACTACACGGCCATAGATGCCGATGGCCTGACAGCGAACTTCACCGATGCAAGCGGGAGTGGCAGTGTGAGCGAGGTCTACACCGACACCGGCCACCCGTTCAGCAGCGTCGTTCTCACCCGCTCACAAGAGCCGTCTGGCGCAGCCGCAACCCGCATCAACTACAGCGGTGGTGTGGTGCCGGCATCGGACGAGGCGCGAGTCGGTTTTTGTCGGCACACCGGCGATACCGCAGCTCAGTTTTCGTGGAAGGGAGGTAGTGGTGATGCCCAGCCCGCGCCGCGCACGCTCGGCGTCATCTGGCAATGGTCGAAGCTGGGCCAGCTCACTGTGGCCCTAACCAATCAGCAGGCCATCACGTTGGGTGTGACCTCACTGTGGCTATATGACGCTGCCGATGGGCTGACCCCGGCCGAGATGACATTGGATGCCACGACAGGCTTGCAGCCGGTGGCGAATCTGGGCGAAGACGTGCTCACGCTGGCTCCCGGCACATCGCAAACAATGACTGTGCAATTCGGCACCCACAACGATATCGTGCCGCAGTCCGGCCATCCGTTTGTGCTGGTGACCATCTTTGCCCCCGAGGATGATCTAGGTGATGAGAGCGTGCTCATGCTCCAGGCGTTCTCACCCCAGGCGGTTTATCTGCCGCTGTTGATGAACCCAGTAGGTCAGCAGCACCGCGTCGGGCGGCAGCGCGGCGAAGACCTCGGCGGTGAATCGTCGGCCGTCCTGGTTTGCCGACTGGTCATGGACCGCCCAATTCGAGGCGAGCAGGGTGACCGGCAGCAGCAGGATGACGTAGGCCACCGGCGCCGCCCGCGACCCGAGCCGTTCGACCAGGAGGGCGACCACGGCCTCCCAGTAGTACGCGACGCCGATGGCCAGGATGAGCCACGTCGTCAGCAGGTAATGCGCGAGGTCGCCCAGGTAGTTCGCGTAGAAGTAGACGTTGACCGCGCCGAGCAGGAGTACCAGCGACCCGAACCAGCGATCGCGCACGAACAGGATGGCGACCCCGATCAGCCCGGCCAGGAAGAAGACGACGTTCGAGAGCTCGACCAGATGCTCGAGGACCAAGGGCATCGCCGCCCAGGCCGCCTGGAAGCTCTCGATCGAGGTGAAGTGCATGTCGCCCCGGAACTGCGCGCCGCTGACGTGGGCGAAGAAGCCATCCCAGGTCAGGAACGCCCCATACACCTCGGTCGGCCCGGCCAGCGACCGGAGCGGCAGGTAGAGGTAGGGGAGCAGCCCGATGACGAAGGCTGCAGCGGCCTTGACGATGGTCAGCGGGTGCGTGCGCAGTTCCCGCCGCGCATCGAAGAGCACGAACATGATGACGATCGGTACGACCGTGATGGCCAGCCCGTGGTTGGAGATGCACAGCCCGCCAAGCAACGCGCCGAGGATCAGATCGCGGTCGCGACGCTCGGCCCGCCAGATGAGCGCCCGATGGAGGAGCAAGGCCACGAGCAGCAGATGGAGCCCGTTCATCTCGGAGAAGGTGGCCTCCTCCCAGAGCGTCCCGGTGAACGCCAGGCTGAGCGCAGCACCCGCGGCGACGACCGGCCGGACGCCCAGCCGCGCGGCGATCAGGACGGCCATCCCCACCACGCCCGCCGCGGCGACCGCGGACAGCAGGTTGGCCCGGTAGGCCACGGACTCGACCGGGAGCAGGCTGAACAGCGTCCCGAGCAGCGAATAGAGCGGATAGCCGGTCGGGTGCAGGATCCCGAGCCGCGAGGGGATCATCTCGGCCTCCGCCCAGTCGCCGAAGCTGACCCCGGGCAGCAGCGTCCGGATGTACACGATGGCGGCGATCGCGAACGACGCGATGGCGGCCAGATCCGTGGCGCTGACGCTCGCGCGCCCGCGTTCGATCAGCCCGAGGCGGGCATCGATCGGTGTCGAGACGGCCATCGCTGGTGGTGCTCCTCCGTGCAAACCGACCGAGGCTAGCACAGGATCCGGGCCGGGCGCGGCCCGGACCTGCGCTGCGACCGCGGCCGCCGGGGCGCTATCGCTCATCGAGCCCTCGGGGTATGATGCGCGTCGCCGCTGGCTCCTCGATCCGGCGGTCACGGCTTCGGCACGGACGTGGAACACTCGTGAACCAAGCGGATCCGTGGCCATCGGAACGAGGACCGGCGACGTTAGCCCACGACAGGTGTCGTGGGCCTTGTCATGCCCGATCGGGCGACGGCCCGCGGATCAGTCGAGCGGCAGGGCGGGTGCCGCGGTGCGATCGTCGATGACGTCGGCGAGAGTCCAGACCAATCGGCCCAGGCGCCGCTCCTCGGCGTCGGCTCGTTCGTACTCCGGCGTGCCGGGCAGGGCCGCATGACGATCCCGCGATGCCGTGCGCAGGGCCTTCAGAGCGTCGCTGATCGTCATCTTCCGGTCGTGCCGCGAGGCCTCGTGCGCCATGACGAGACCGTAGCCACGGACCACCGGGCCTGGGCAGGATGAAAACCCCCGAGCCCGCTTGCAGTGCCCTTGCAATCGGCACCGAAGCCATATCGAGCGCGATGGCCCGGGACGGCCGTGGACGCGTCTGGTAGATTCACCGCCGCGAGATGGCTCGCGACGCGGGCGGCTAGCTCAGCTGGTTAGAGCACTTGCTTGACATGCAAGAGGTCACTGGTTCGAGTCCAGTGTCGCCCACCACATCCCGAAGAACGTGCGTCGAGCGGGACGCGCCGCGCGGAGCGGATCGCCAGAGAGCCGGGCCGAGGCTGGAAGCCCGTCGATCATCTTTGCATCGGTACCACCCGTGAGCGGCCGGCGAACCGGCCCGGGTGTCGCCCGTTAGCGCGACCACGAGTGCGCCACCGCCACGGTGGTGAAGGCGGGTGGGACCGCGGGAGAGAACCTCTCGTCCTGTCGAGGGACGCGAGGTTTTGTGATTCTCAGGGAGGCCAGCCACATGAGCGACGAACGCGCCGAGGACGACATCGCGGTCGATGAGATCGGTCTCGAGGCGCCCGAGCGCGGGTCGGCCGATGAGCTGATGGATCACGGCGCGGCTGGCGATCTGGGCCCGATGCGGCATTCCGCGGCCCACGTCCTGGCCGAGGCCGTTCTTGATCTGTTCCCCGGCACGAAGCTCGGAATCGGGCCGGTCATCGACGACGGCTTCTACTACGACTTCCAGCTGCCCCGACCGCTGACGCCGGACGACCTCCCCGCGATCGAGGCCCGGATGCGCGAGAGCATCGTCGCCGACCACCCGTTCGAGCTCAGCGAGATCTCGCCGGCCGACGCCCGCGCGTTCCTTGTCGAGCAGGACCAGCCATTCAAGTTCGAGATCGTCGACGACCTGCTCGCCGCGGCCGAGCGCGACGGCACGGCGATGCCCCGGACCACCTTCTACCGGCAGGGGCCGTTCATCGACCTGTGCCGCGGACCGCACGTCGCCCGCACCGGGGCGATCGGTCCGTTCAAGCTGCTCGGCACGGCCGGCGCGTACTGGCGTGGCGATGAGAAGCGACCGATGCTCCAGCGCGTCTACGGCACTGCCTGGGCGACCCAGGAGGAGCTCGATCAATACCTGTGGCGGCGCGAGGAGGTGAAGAAGCGCGACCACCGCCGGCTCGGTGTCAAGCTCGACCTGTTCAGCTTCCACGACGTCGCGCCCGGTTCTGCCTTCTGGCACCCCAAGGGCCAGGTCATCTGGCGGACGCTCGAGAGCGCCATGCGCAAGCTCCAGGGACGGCGCGGCTACCAGGAGGTCAGCACGCCGATCGTCGTCTCCGAGCGACTGTGGAAGCAATCAGGTCACTGGGATCTGTACAAGGACAACATGTTCATCGTCGAGTCCGAGAACCAGCTGTTCAGCCTCAAGCCGATGAACTGCCCCGAGAGCACCTTCATCTACCGCTCGCACCTGCGGTCGTACCGGGACCTGCCGCTACGGTTCAGCGAGTTCGGCCGGCTGCATCGCAACGAGCGGTCGGGCACGCTCAGCGGCCTGACCCGGGTCCGCCAGTTCATCCAGGACGACGCGCACCTGTTTGTGCGGCCAGACCAGCTGATGGACGAGATCCAGGCGCTCCTCGGCGAGGTCAAGGAGGCCTACAGCTGGTTCGGGCTGGAGCCTCGATTCGCGTTCGCGACCAAACCAGACAAGGCCATCGGCGATCCGGCGCTCTGGGAGCGGGCCGAGCAGCTCATCCGCGAGGCATTCGCGGCGGCCGATATCAGCTACACGCTCAAGCCCAGGGACGGCACCTTCTACGCGCCCAAGATCGACATCTACATCGACGACGCGCTGGGACGCGAGTGGCAGATGGCGACCATCCAGGTCGACCTGGTGATGCTGCCCGAGCGGTTCGACCTTACCTATATCGACGAGAATGGCCAGCCCCAGCGGCCGATCGCCATCCACCGTGCCATCTACGGCTCGCTCGAGCGCTTCATCGGCATCCTCGTCGAGCACATCGCGGGGGCGTTTCCCTTGTGGGTGGCCCCCGTGCAGGCCGTCGTCATCCCGATCGCCGACCGGCACATCGATGCCGCCAACGAGCTGGCCGGGGTGCTGCGGGCGCGCGGGCTGCGGGTCGAGGTGGACGGCTCGGACAACCGGATGCAGAACAAGATCCGGCTGGCCCAGGAGCAGAAGGTCCCGCACATGCTGGTCCTTGGCGATCGCGAGATCGAGGCACGGACCGTCGCGCCGCGGGCACGCAACGCGGCGCGCGGGGAGCAGCAGGAGGCCGTTCCGTGGGAGGAACTGGCCGACCGCCTGGCCGAGGAGTCGCGCGCCCGCCGCGTCGACTGAGGCGACATTTCGCGGTCTTGCCGAGATCGGCATCCCGTTTGCCGAGCCCAGAACCTGAAGGCGGCTGACCCGCTCAGGCAGTTGGCCTCTTTGTGCAACTAGGACCGGCGTCTGGCCAGTAGAGAGAGCACGGCCGGCCATGTACGTAACCCGGGCGGATATGACTGGCAAGCTTAGGGCCTGGGTATCGGGTGCCACATCGCCCGATCAGGGGTGCAGATCGTGCTCTCTTCAAGCCGATTCGAGCGTGGAACGGCGGCGTTCCCGTCCCTTGTGGGGGTCGAAGCCCGGGAGATAAGACTGTCACTCATGATCGGCCCTTAAAGGTGTCGCAGCGGCGGGCGTGTGCGGGCTGGCAAGGGTCACGGCGGGCACCCACCGGTGGCCCATAACGCCCGCCCGATCGAGCCCTCGATTGTCGCTCCGGAACGGCCTGTGCTATCCTCCCGCTTCGGCCGGAA